>NZ_JAGQCS010000007.1 GCF_024346315.1 Cyanobium sp. ATX 6F1 | reverse complement strand
CCGCCGCCGGAGCGGTGGTGCTGGAGAAGGTGCTCGCGGCCATCGAGCACGCACGCGCCGCCGGTTTTGATCCAGCCACCGGGGCGCTCAAGCTCAACGCTGTGCTCACCCGCGGCGGCAACGGCGAAAAGCTGCTGCCCCTGGCGGAACTGGCCCGGGAGCGGGGGCTGGAGCTGCGCCTGATCGAGTTCATGGATGTGGGCCATCGCAACGGCTGGTCAGCCGATCAGGTGCTCAGCGCCGCAGAGATGGTGGCCCGCCTCGGTGAGCGCTGGCCCCTGGAACCCGTTGGCCGCAGCGCCCACGGCACCGCCAGCCGCTGGCGTTACCGCGATGGCGGGTTGCACGTTGCCGTGGTGGCCTCGATCAGCGCCCCCTTCTGCGGCGACTGCAACCGCCTGCGCGTCACCGCCGATGGGATCGCCTACGGCTGCCTGTTCGCCACCAGCGGCACCGATCTGAAACCCTGGCTGCGGCCCGCCCTCGATTCCACTGGCCTGGCAGGCGCCCTGGGGGGCCTTTGGGAGGCGCGCACCGATCGCTACAGCGAGGAGCGCCAGGAGCGACAACTTGTCGCGAGCAGCGCCCAAGCCGCGGCCCCACGGGCCGAGATGGCCTACCTCGGGGGTTAAGCGCCGTTGACCCTGCTGCGCTACTTCGCCAAGCTGCGCCCGGGCAAGCAGGTGCTCTGGTGCTATTTGATCTGGTATCTGGTCAGCGCCATCGCCCTGATCGAGCCCGACCCCCTGCTGTGGCTGAACTCCCTGGGCCTCAGCGTGATCATCGGTGTGGGCCTGATGCTCAGCGTCTCCAGGGATGTCGCTTCGCCGACCGATCGCTGGCAGACCCTGCGGCTGTTCCTGATGCCGTTCTGCGTGTCGAGCTTCGCGGCGCTCACCAAGGGGAAGGGCTACGTGCTGCTGATCCCCGGGCGGGGAGAGGTGCTCACCGTTTCACTGGTCGCCTGCGGCGGGTTTCTGCTGGCCTGCCGGCTGCTCAAGACCCAGCGGCGCGCGGGCTGAGACCGAAGGCGGGGCGTTGGTTCTCAACCGGGAGCCGCGGCGTTGATCAGCACCGCTGCCGCCTCCCGTGCGGCCTGGGCCGCACGGGGATCGCGCTCGAGGAACGACAGCACAAGGGCGCCTTCGAGCAGGAGATGCAGCTGGCGGGCCAGGCGAGAGGGATCAGCGATCCCGAGTTCCTGGCATTGCTCCTCCAACAGCACGCGGCAACTTGCCTTGAACGCCTCCGCGGCCTGGCGGGGGCGATCGGTGGCCTCGGGGTACTCGCTGGCCGCCTTGATGAACAGACAACCGTGGAAATCGGGGGAGCGGACCCAGTCCGCCAGCCAGTCGAACACCGCCAGGATCCGGCCTTGGCTCCCTCCCGCGGCGTGCGCCAGCCGGGCGATGAGCGCCGCGCTGATCTCCCCGGCCAGGCGCTCCAGCACGGCGGCGATCAGCTCCTCCTTTGAGCCGAACTGCTTGTAGAGCGTCATTTTGGCCACCCCGGCCTCGGCCAGCAGGGTGTCGATGCCCACGGCCCTGTAGCCCTGCCGCGAGAAGAGCTCCTGGGCCGTGCTCAGCAGGGCCTCACGCTTGGCGGAAGCCCGGTTGGCGGTGGCGCTGGCAGTCATGGCGCTCCTGTCGTGAACAAAGCCTAGACAGTAGACAGAACGGTCTGCTACATATGAAGAGACAGACCGATCTGTCTAATTCCTGTCGGACTGTGCGGTCGGCCCCCTGTTCTTTTCAGGGGCTTCGCCTCAGCCATTGCCCCCCTTCGCGCCTCACTGCCATGCTTCGTCTCTACGGCCACGAACTCTCCGGCAACAGCTACAAGGTGCGCCTGCTGCTCGAACTTCTCGGGGTTCCCTACGAATGGGTGCGCGTCGATCTGATGCAGGGCGAGCACAAGTCGGAGCCCTTTCTGACGCTCAACCCCTTCGGCCAGGTGCCCGTTCTGGAAACGGACGACACCATCCTTTCCGATGCCCAGGCGATCCTCTACTACCTGGCGGCCCTCCAGGGCGACGGCCAATGGCTCCCCAGTGAGCCCCTTGCGCAGGCCAGGGTGGTGCGCTGGCTTTCCACGGCCGCCGGGGAGGTCAGGCAGGGCCCCGAGAGCGCCCGTCTGCACCACCTCTTCGGGGTCACAAGCCTTCCGATCGAGCGCGCCTTGGAGAAGGCCGCCTTCATCCTCGACCAGCTGGAGCGCCACCTGAGCGATCGACTCTGGCTGGAGCTGGATCGCCCCACCATCGCCGACATCGCCGTTTTCCCCTACGTGGCCTTAGCTGGGGATGGGGGTATCGATCTGGCTCCCTATCCCAACGTTCGTGCCTGGATCGGACGGATTCAAGCGCTGCCGGGCTACAAACCGATGGCGGGCCTGAAGGCCTAAGCGGAGCATCCACCGATGACCCAGCACTACCTGCATCGCCATCTCACCCCCGCCGTAGGGGAGGCCCAGCGCCAGGCCTACGGGCAGAGCCAGGCGGTACCACCGGCCCCCGAGTCCGATCGGCTCGGAGCGAAGGAAACCGCCTTCATCCAAGCTCGCGACAGCTTCTACCTGGCCAGCCTCACCGAGACGGGCGCGCCCTACCTCCAGCACCGCGGTGGCCCGGTGGGCTTTCTGAAGGTGCTGGATGACCACACCCTTGGTTTCGCCGATTACGGCGGCAACCGGCAGCTGCTCACCACGGGACACCTCCGGCGCGATCCGCGGGTGGCCCTGTTCCTGATGGATTACGGCGCCAGGCGGAGACTGAAGATTGACGGCGAGGCCGCGGTCGTTTCACTCGAAGGCGATCCAGCTCTGCGGCAACGGCTGTGGCTGGATGAGCCCGAGGCCGGTGAACCTGAGCGCCTCTTCCGCATCCAGGTGGAGGCCTTCGACTGGAACTGCCCGCAATTCATCACCCCCCGTTACACGGCGGCGGAGCTGGAGGCGCGGGAACGGCCTTTGCGGGAGCGCATCGCGGTCCTTGAGCACGAGCGGCTCCAGGCTCAGCATCCCGTTCGCGAACCTTCGCCGCACCAACCCGACCGTTGAAGGAACAGCTGATGGGATTTCACGACCCCCGCTGGATGTGTCGGCAGAATCCCTGGCCAGAGGCCCAGGCGCTCAACCGGGCATCCAGCCACCGAATTGCAGCTCCAGGGCTTTGAGCGGAGCCAGCAACTCCTGGAAGGATTGCTGCGAAACGGGATCAGGCAGCACCACCTCTTGACCGGTAAGGATCGCCTCCAGGGAGGCTTTGGCCACATCGATCGGGGCGACCTTCTCCACGGGCAGACCCTCGGCCATCGCCGTATCCACCGGCCCGGGGTAGACCCCGACCACAAGGGTGCCCTGGGCGGCCAGTTCAGCGCGGATGCCCTGGGTCAACGAATGGAGGGCGGCCTTGGAGGCGCTGTAGGAGCTGAACAGCGGTGCATTGGCGAGCGCAACCACAGACATCATGTTGACGATCGCGCCGCCGCCGTTGGCCTTGAGGATCGGCGCGAAGGCCCTCACCATCGTCAACGTGCCGAAGTAGTTCGTTTCCATTTCCCAGTGGGCCGTCTGGACACTGGAGGAGGTGAACAAACCGCCTGAGCCGAGCACCCCGGCGTTGTTGATCAATACGGAGATGTCTCCAGCGATGGCGGCGACCTTCTGAACCTGGTCGATCTGAGTGATATCCAGGGCAAGCGGCAGGATGCGCTCCGGGGCGAGGGTCACAAGCTCTTGCAGGCTCTCCAGGGAGCGTGCTGTCGCATAGATGCGGCGCACGCCGCCCTCGAGCAGGGCCTCGACGAAGGCACGTCCGATGCCGCGGTTGGCACCGGTCACGAGGGCGCTGGTGTTCGAAAGCTCCATGGATCGCTGGGATGAGTGGTCAGCCCAAAGCCTGTTCCATTCCCATGGATTTGAGAAGAGGGCCAATGAGACTAGGATTCATTCCATTGGCGAATGATTGAACCGTGGATCGGCTGACCCTGCTCCAGGTCTTCGTTCGGGTGGTGGAGCTGGGGAGCTTTTCGGCCGCCTCCAGGGAGCTGGGCACGTCCCAGCCCACCGTGAGCAAGCAGATCGCCAGCTTGGAGCGCAACCTCGACGTGCAACTGCTGCGCCGCTCCACCCGCCGCTTGAGCCTGACCCCCGAAGGGGAGCGGTTCTTCGCCCATTGCCAGCCGGCATTGGATGCCCTGGCAGCGGCAACGGCCAGCGTCGGTCAGCGCAACCGATTGGAGGGCTTCCTACGCGTGAGCTGCCCGGTGGCGTTCGGCCAGCAGGAGGTCATGCCTTTTGTGCGGTCGTTCCTGGAGCGCCATCCAGGACTTCAGCTGGATCTGAAGCTCAGCGACGCCTTTGTTGATCTGGTGGAAGAGGCCGTGGATGTGGCCATTCGGATCGGAGAGATCCGCGATCCATCCCTGATCGCCTATCCCATCGGCATCACCCGGCGCGTCACCGTGGCGGCCGCCACCTATTTCGCCGAGCGACCCGTTCCCCAGACTCCCGATGACCTCCTCAAACACAATTGCCTCATCTTCAGCCGTCATACGACGCTGAACGACTGGCATTTTGACCATCCCCTCCACGGGCCCCTACGGGTGAGCGTCGGGGGGAACTTCAGAACCGACAACTCCTCGGTGATCAGGGAGGCCGTTCTGGCCGGCATGGGGATTGGCGTCTGTCCCGTCTGGCTCTTTGGCGAGGAGATCGAATCCGATCGGCTGCGGGTTGTTCTTGAGGCCTACCAGCCCAAACCATTGCCGATCCACGCGCTGCACCGACGCGATCGCTTCGTTGCGGCCCGGGTCGATGCCTTCATCAAAGAAATCAGCCATCACTTCAAGGAACATCCATGGGTCTCCAGCGATCCACTTCTGCCTAGCCCGGGAGTCAGGCCACCGCCATCAAGAAGGGGCCCGTGACCGGGCTCGGTCCTGGATCAGCTGGGCCACCAGGCCGGTCCAGCCCGTCTGGTGGCTCGCGCCCAGACCGGTGCCGTCGTCGCCATGGAAATACTCATTGAACAGATGCAGGGGCTGTCCATCTGCATCGCTGAGGAAGGCGGCGGAGGCGCCGTAGGCCGGTGCAGGACCATTGGCACCGGGCAGAAAAAGGGCGATCAACCGGTCTGTGATCAGGTCGGCGGCCTGCTGGAGACTCATCCAGCGTCCGGAACCGGTGGGACATTCCACCTGGAAGTCGTCACCGGCGTATTGATGGAACTGGTGAAGGGCCTCGATCAGCAGGTAGTTGACCGGAAACCACACCGGGCCGCGCCAATTCGAATTGCCCCCGAACAGGCCGGAACGCGACTCCGCCGGCTCGTATCCGACCCGGTGCTCGTGGCCTTCGAAGGAGAAGACGTAAGGGTGCTCGGCGTGGTGGCGGGAGAGGGAGCGGATGCCGTGATCGCTGAGGAATTCGGCGGGATCGAGGAGGCGATTCAGGATGCGGCGGAAGCGATCCTGCGCCACGAAGCGGTTGGGGCTGAGGTAGGTGAGGGCGAGCAGGCGGCGGGCCTTCTGCCCCCGGGTCTCCATGCAGGCCACGTTGACCTTGAGATCAGGCCGGTGACGGATGAACCACTCCAGCCGCTCCTTGAACTTCGGTAGTCGCTCAAGCACATCGGGCTCCAGGATCGCTGTGGCGAAGAGGGGAATCAGCCCCACCATCGAGCGAATCTTCAGGGGCAGGCGGCTGCCGTCCGGCAGATGCAGCACGTCGTAGAAGAAGCCGTCCCCATCGTCCCAGAGCCGGTTGCCACCACTGCCGATGGGATTCATCGCCGCGGCGATGTAGAGGAAATGCTCGAAGAACTTCGTCGCCATGTCCTCGTAGACGGGATTTTCCAGCGCCAGCTCGAGAGAAATGGTGAGCATGTTGAGACAGAACATGCCCATCCAGCTGGTGCCATCGGCCTGCTCGATGAAGCCCCCAGTGGGCAGAGGCGCGCTTCGATCGAACACGCCGATGTTGTCGAGTCCAAGGAAACCTCCCTGAAAGATGTTGTTGCCCTCTGCATCCTTGCGGTTCACCCACCAGGTGAAATTGAGCAGCAGCTTCTGGAACACCCGCTCTAGAAAAGGTCGATCACCTGTGCCGGTAGCCCGCTTCTCCATGCTGTACACCTGCCACGTGGCCCAGGCGTGGACAGGCGGATTGACGTCGTCGAAGGCCCATTCGTAGGCGGGCAGCTGGCCGTTGGGATGCATGTACCACTCCCGCGTCAACAGATCGAGCTGGGATTTGGCGAAGCCGGGATCCACCAGGGCGATGGGCACGCAGTGGAAGGCCAGATCCCAGGCGGCGAACCAGGGGTACTCCCATTTGTCGGGCATCGACAGAACGTCGTCGGCGTGGAAGTGCTGCCACTGATGGTTGCGGCCGAGCCGGTGCCCCGGTGGCGGCGGCGTGGCCGGATCCCCCTCGAGCCAGTCGCGGATCACATAGAGGTAGGTCTGCTTGCTCCAGAGCAGCCCGGCAAAGGCCTGGCGCTGGAGGTCGCGCAGAGGGTGCGACAAGGAAGCCGGGATCAGCTCGCCGTAAAAGGCGTCGGCCTCCTGCAGGCGTGCCCGAAAGATCGCATCGAATCCGTCGCCGAGGGGATCGACCGGAAGCCGGCGATTCACGAGCCGCAACTTCAGCACCCGGGTTTCCCCCGCCGCCAGGGGCAGGACGTAGTGCAGGGACGCCTTGGTGCCGATGCCTTGCGGATGCACCGCCCCCCTCTCGCCCTCCACCACGCAGTTGTTGATGCCGTCCTTGACGAAGGGGCTGGGGTTGTCCGCACCGAAGAGTCGTCTGGCGTTGGTCTCGTTGTCGGTGACCAGCAGCCCGGGCTGCGCGCCCATGGACCCATCAGGGGCAGCGACCAGCGCTTCGGCATGCAGCCAGAACTCCCCCATGGCAGGGTGGCTCGCGACCAGGCTGAGCCAGGGTGTGGCATCAGGAGCGGAGGCTGCGACAAACGGCGCGTCGGGCCGGATCGAAGGGCGCGCTTCATCGCCTCCCCAACTCCAGGTGTTGCGAAACCAGAGGGTGGGCAGCAGGTGAAGGGTGTGGGGATCGGGGCCGCGGTTGGTGACGCTGAGACGGATCAGGATGTCGTCCGGGGATTGCTTGGCATACTCCACCTGGACGTCGCAGAAGCGATCGCCCGCGAAGATGCCGGTGTCGAGCAGTTCGTATTCAGGAGCGTCGCGGCCCCGGCGGCCGTTCTCCGCGATCAGCTCCTCATAGGGAAAGCGGCCATGGGGGTAGCGGTACAGCCCCTTCATGTAGCTATGGCTGGGGGTGCTGTCGCGGTGGAAGTAGATCTCCTTGACGTCCTCCCCGTGGTTGCCCTGGGGGCCACTCAGACCGAAGAGCCGTTCCTTGAGGAAGGGGTCCAGGCCATTCCAGAGGGCGAAGGAGAAACAGAGGCGCTGGTGGTTGTCGCAGAGGCCCAGCAGGCCGTCCTCCCCCCAGCGGTAGGCACGCGAGCGGGCCTGGTCGAAGGGGAAGTGGTTCCAGGCCTCGCCATCGCCGCTGTAGTCCTCCCGCACCGTTCCCCACTGGCGATCGCTGAGGTAGGGCCCCCAGCGGCGCCAGCGGGCTTCACGGAGGTCGTCAGCGACGAGCCGCTGCCGTTCAGCCGACACGGTTTGCCGCCAAGGCCCCCCGCACCAGCACCGGCACCCGCTTGAACGCCGGGGTACCGCTGCGGGGATCGATCTGGGCCCTGACGATCGCGTTCACCTCCGGATAGAACATCAGCGCCGCCCCCTCGCGGATCTCGCCGGGGATGATCTCCACGTTCTCCAGGGCTCCGGCCTCCCCCTGCACCGTCACCCGCTGGTGGGCGCGCAGACCGGAGCGCGTCAGATCGGCGCGGTTCATCAGGATCGTGTTGCGATGGGACATGCCCCGGTAGGCGTCGCCCTCCTTGTACACAACGGTGTTGTGCTGGGAGTAGCTGCGCGCCGTGATCAACGCCAGCACCAGCCCCGTGTCGTCCGGCGCCAGGCCGCCGAAGTGGGCCGGCTCGGGCAACGCCAGCTGCGGCAGGGGTGTGGGTTCCATCCGCGCTTTCCCGGATGGCGTGGGGAACGTCGGCTCGCTGAACAGCCGCCCCTGCACACTGAATTCCCGCCTCGTTGCATCGATGTTGGCGATCGGGCCATAACCCGGCACCGTGCGGGCGATCAGCTGGCGCACATACACCGGATCCTGGAGCTGGGGCCAATCCACGGGATCGCAGCCCAGTAACCGGGCCGCCAAGGTGGAAAGGAAACCAACCTCGCTGATCAGATCGGCGCGTTTGAGGTGGGTGCTGCCGGGTTCGTTGAGGCGCACGAAGTTGTTGCCCGCTTCGGTGGTGGTGCGGTGCGGCGTCTCGAAGCGGTTGAACACCGGCAGCACCAGGGTGCGCTTCGCCCCTAGCCCGTGGAAGTGGCCCTGGTTGGGTTTGGTGGCCAGATACATCACGGTGTCGATCCGCCCTAGGGCGAGCCTCGCCTGGGCCGAATCCGGGTTGGCGCCCCAGAGGTTGCCGCCCAGGCAGAGGAGTGTGTCGACGGCACCGGCTTCGGCCGCCTCGATCAGGGCGCGGGTGTCGTAGCCAGGCACACGGCTCAGGGGCCGGCCCAGCAGCTGCTCAAGCGCCTGCTGCATCTCGGCGCGGAGCTTCACGGTCACGCCCATCGAGCCGAAGCCCTGCACGTTGGAGTGGCCGCGGATCGGCATCGTGCCCGCCCCAGGCTTGGCCACATTGCCGCTCAGCAGCGCCGTGTTGGCGATGGCGTGCACGTTGGCGGTGCCGTTGGCGTGGTGGGTGATGCCCATTGCCCAGGCGAACACCACACCCCTGGCCCGGGCGATCACGGCGGAGGTGTGCTCGAGCTCCTCTCGGCTGAGGCCGCAGCAGGCGGTGATCGCCTCCCAGGGGGTGGAACGCAGCTGCTCCAGCACCGCCTCGGAGCCTTCAGTGTGGGCGGCGAGGAAATCGTGGCGCACCTGGTGGGCCTCCAGCAGGGCCTTCTGGATCCCCAGGAAAACGGCTGTATCGCTGCCGGGAATCGGCTGCAGGAACAGCGAGGCGATCGCCGATCCCTGCAGCATTGATTTGATCGGGAAGGCCGGAGAGCCGAACTTGAGCAGGCCCACCTCCAGCACCGGATTGATCACGATCACGGAGCCGCCTCGCTCCCGCAGGCGGATCAGCTCGTTCATCAGCCGCGGGTGGTTCGCCGGCGCATTGGATCCCACCAGCACCACGCAATCAGCCTGCTGCAGGCTCTCGAGGCTCACCATCGAGGTGCCCGAGCCGAACACCTCGCCCAGCCCCACGGTGGAGGGGGCGTGGCAGAGGTCGGAGCAGTCGGCGAGGTTGCTGGAGCCCAGCGCGCGCACCAGCAACTGCAGCAGGTAGGCGGCCTCGTTGGAGGAGCGGCCGGAGCTGTAGGAGGCCAGCCGCTCCGGCGGCACGCGGAAGGCGGCCTCGGCCAGTTCGAAGACGTCGTCCCAGCCGAGGCGCTCGTAGTGGCTGCGGCCCTCGCGCAGGATCAGCGGATGGCTGAGCCGGCCGAGCCGGTCGGCCTCCAGGGAGCTCAGGCGCTGGAGCTCGCTGACGCTGCGGCCTGAGAAGACGGATTCCGGCACCGCCGCCTGCAGTTCGGCGCTGATCGCCTCGACGCTCTTGAGGCAGCGCTGCAGCGGCTCACCCAGTTCATCGACAAAGCCACCGTTCTGGCCGCCGGTGCCCCAGGCACAGGAGAGGCAGGCGCTCTTGTGCAGCAGCGTCTGCCAGAGCAGGGGGCCGCGGGGCGAAAGAGTGGCCCGGGCCCAGCCGTCGATCACAGGCCAGCCGCCGCCCATGGCCGGGGTGGAGGAATCGGGACTGGAGCCGGGGTCAGCCATCGGCCGCCAGAGCGAAGATTCAAGCTACGGCGTCCGCCCTCCAACCGGTCGAGGATTCCCCCATCCGATCCGGGCGTTCACCGGTATTCCCTGCATCACGCCCCGCACCTGCCATGGGTCCGCACCTCTCCGCCCTGCTGACGGCCCTCTTCGCCCTGATGCCACTTTCCCTGGGCGCCGCAAGGGCGGCGGCGGCCCCACCACCACCCCTGCAGACCGCCGTGCTGGCGGGGGGCTGCTTCTGGGGGGTGGAGGGCGTGTTCGAGCACGTCAAGGGAGTGCGCGAGGTGGTGTCCGGCTACGCCGGCGGGAGCCGCTCGGAGGCCAGCTACGACACGGTCAGCAGCGGCCGCAGCGGCCATGCCGAGGCGGTTCGGATCCGCTTTGATCCCCGGCGGGTCTCCTACGGTCAATTGCTGACGATCTACTTCAAGGTCGCCCACGATCCGACCCAGCTCAACCGCCAGGGGCCCGACCAGGGCCCCCAGTACCGCTCAGCGATCTTCACCGCCAACCCGGAGCAACAACGCACGGCCGTCGAGACGATCAACCAGCTCAGCCGCGCCCGCCGCTTCCCACAGCCGATCGTCACCCAGGTGGTGCCCCTGCAGGCCTTCTACCCCGCCGAGGCCTACCACCAGAACTTCATGGCACGGAACCCCTTCCACCCCTACATCGTGGTCCACGACCAGCCGAAGCTGGCGCGGCTGCGGGCGCTGTATCCGGCGATGGCGCTCTGAGATGGCCCACACGTCCGCCCGCCAGCCCCACCACCCGCTCTGGACCCGGGCCTTCCACGGCTTCAACCTGGTGGTGCTGTTGGTGATGGCCGCCAGCGGCCTGCAGATTTACAACGCCAACCCCGTCTTCGGGGGCCGGGGAGGCGCCACCGTGCCGGATCTGTTCACCCTCGGCGGCTGGCTGTCGGGGGGCCGCGACTGGCACTTCGGCTTCATGGGCCTCTATGCGTTGAACCTGGGCCTCTGGCTGGCCCTGCTGATCCAGCGCCGCCGCCGGCGCCTGGGGGAACTCGGTGATCTCACCGCTCTGAAGGCCAGCGCCAGTGCGCCACGGCGGCGGCTCTCGGCCCACCGGATCGTCTACACCCTGATGCTGATCGTGCTGGCCTTCAGTCTGATCAGTGGTCTGGCGATGTACAAACCGGCGCAGTTCTGGTGGCTCACCAGCCTGTTTGCCCTGGCTGAACCGCTCGGGGTGAGCAGTTGGCAGGCGCTGCGGGTGAGCCACCTGGCCACGATCCCGGCCATGGTCCTGCTGGTGCTGGCGCACGTGGTGTTGAGCTGGCGTGTCGGCGGCCTGCGACTGCTGCGGGCCATGACCCTGTGAACCGGCGTCAGCTCCTCGGCCTGGGCCTCGGAGGCAGTTCGTCTCTGCTGCTGGGGGGCTGCGCCCTGAACGGCGTCAGCGAAGCGGTGGGCAACGGCACCCAGCCCCTGAACGAACGCCTCGAAGCCTTGCTCCAGGGCCAGGGGAAGGTGCCGGAATTCAGGCCCGATCAGGTGGAGCCAGCCGCGCTGCTGGTGAACAGCTTCAACGGCACACCCCGCCTTGATCCAAAGCGCTACCGCCTCCAGGTGAAGGGACTGGTGGGCCGTCCCTTGAACCTTGATCTGACCGACCTTGCCGCCCTGCCCCAGCACACCTCAGTGATGCGCCACGTGTGTGTGGAGGGCTGGTCCGCGGTGGTGGCCTGGTCGGGGGTGCGCCTGGCGGACGTGCTGCGGCTGGCGGAGCTTTCGCCCCTGGGCGGCTATGTGCTGATTGATTCGGCCGACAGCTACTTCGAAAGCTGGGATCTGGCCTCGGCCCTGCACCCCCAGACCCTGCTGGCCACCCACATGAACGGGGCCCCCCTGCCGGCTCCGAACGGCGCCCCAGTGCGATTGGCCGCGCCGATCAAGCTGGGGTACAAGCAGAGCAAGTGGGTGACCGGCCTGCGGGTGACGGCGACCCTGGGGGAGCGACGCGGCACCTGGGAAGACCAGGGCTACGAGTGGTTCGCCGGGCTCTGAGCCCGGGCCCCGCCCCGTTCATCCCCCCAGGCCCAGCAACTTGCCGCTGGCCACCACCAGCACCAGCGCCAATAGGCGCCGGATCCAGAGGGGGCTGAAGCGCCGGCTGCCGCCGTAGGCCCCCAGGGCCCCGGCCAGCGCCACCGCCAGGGCCATCGGCCCCACCAGGGCAAGGGAAGGCAGCGCGGCGGGCCCCCTGGCGATCAACAAACCCGTCAGCCCCGCCAGGGAGTTGACCAGGATGAAGGGCGCCGAGATCGCCGCCGCCTGGCGGGGCGCCAGCCAGCCGCGCAGGATCATCAACGGCGTGAGGAAGATGCCGCCTCCGGTGCCGGTGAGGCCAGCCAGCAGACCGAGCAGGCCGCCGGTGAGCCCCAAACCCAACGGCCCCGGCACGGCGGCGGCGGACGGTTCCGGCAGCGCGGGCCGCAGCAACCGCCAGGCGGAGAGGAGCAAGACCACGCCGATCAGCCGTTGCAGCAAGGGGCCCGGCAGGGCCACCATCCCTCCCACCAGGGCGGCCGGCACCGAGGCCAGCGCCAGGGGCAGAAACACCGCGCGGCGAAAGTGGCCGGCGCCGATGAACTGCCAGCTGGCCAGGCCCGCCACCAGCACGTTGAGCACCAGCGCCAGGGGGCGGATCTCAGCGGCGGCGAATCCCGCCAGAGCCAGCACGGCGATGTAGCCGGAGGCGCCGGCATGGCCGACGCCGGCATAGAGAAAGGCCACGGTGGCCAGGGCCGCTAGCAGCCAGGTGGAAGGCTCCATCGGTGATCAGGCCGGTAGGTGCGGCGATTCGCGCAACCTTGGCAGCAGCTGCACCAGGTTGCAGGGGGCGGTGGTGGCCTCCAGCTGGGCGCCAATCAGGCGATCCCAGGCCGTTGTGACGGCATCGAGGGAGCCGGGCAACACGAAGATCACCGTGCCGTTGGCCACCCCGGCGAGGCAGCGGCTCTGCAGGCTGCTGGTGCCGATGGTCTCAAACGACAGCACCCGGAACAGTTCGCCGAAGCCCTCGATCGTCTTGTCGAGCAGGGGCGCCACCGCCTCCGGGGTGCCGTCGCGGCCGGTGAGGCCGGTGCCGCCGCTGGTGATCACCACCTGCACGGCAGGATCGGCGATCCAGCGGCTGAGCTCGGCGCGCACCCGGTAGCGATCGTCGGGAACACGGCAACGCTCCAGCAGTTGATGGCCCGCCGCGCCCAGGCGCTGCTCGAGGGCATCGCCGGAGGGATCGGCCAGCTCAGGATCGGCGCTGCGGCGATCGGAGATGGTGAGCAGGGCGATCGCAAGGCCCACGGAGACAGCGTCAGATGGAAGCCCGACCCTAGACACGGGCGACCGGAAGTCTTACCGGCGTCGGGCGGGAGGTGCCAGGCTCATCGGAGCTACCCCGCCGTGATGACCGCCCCCGAGGCCACCCCCACCATCACCGTGCGTCTGTTCGCGCGGCTGCGGGAGCAGGCCGGCTGGGGCGAGCGGACCGTGCCCCTGGGGGAGGGTGTCGTCAGCGCCGCCGAGATCTGGGAGCGGCTGGGGCTCGGGCCGAGCCCGCTGCCCGCCCCGCTGCGGGTCGCCATCAACCAGCAGTTCGCCGCCGCCGATGCGCGGCTCAGGGCCGGCGATGAGCTGGCCTTCCTGCCCCCGATCAGCGGCGGCTGATGGACCTCCCCGCCGAGCTGCTGATCAGCCTGCACCCGGAGCCGTTCATGCCCCTGGAGCTGCTGGCGGCCTGGCAGCTCGCCGCCTCGGCCCTGGCGCCCCTGGCGGCAGCCGAGAGCCACTTCATCGGCCGCGTGCGACCTGTGGGCGCCGATGGCACGGCCCTGGAGGCGTTGGAGCTGGAGCACTACCCGGGGATGAGCGAACGGCGCCTGCAGGACCTGGCCCAGGAGCTGGCGGAGCGCCACGGGGTGAGCCGTGTGCGCCTGGCCCACCGCGTCGGGCGGGTGCGACCCGGTGAAGCGATCGTCCTGGTCGCTGTGGCGGCCGACCGCCGCGGCCCCGCCCAGCGCTGCGCCCAGGAGCTGCTGGAGGCGCTCAAGCACGAGGCGCCGTTCTGGAAACGGGAATGGAGCGGTGGCGTGGGCACCTGGGTGGAGGGCAACACGCCGTTCTGAACGGCTCCTAAAGGATCGGCAGCCGCAGCAGCTGGGCCCACAGTTCCGTACCAGCCGCCAGGTTTCCCGCTTCGGCGGGGATCTCGAGCAGCAAGTCCGCCCCCTGCAGCGAACCCAGCCGCGAGGAGGCCTGGCTGCCCTCCACCAGCGCCAGCAAGGCCCCATCGGCTCCCACCTGCAGCCGCGCCCGGGCCAGCTCCGGGCGGCCGGGGCCGCGGTTGAGATCCGCTGCCAGGTGCACCTTCAGCCGCGGCAAGAGCTTAATCTCGGCCCCCTCCAGCCGCTGCAGTGCCGGCCAGAGCAGCTGCAACGCCGTGATCGCCGCCGCCACGGGGTTGCCCGGAAGACCAAAGAACGGCCGGTCCTGTACCCGGCCCCAGGCGAAGGGGCGGCCCGGCTTGAGGAACAGCTTCCAGAAGGCCACCTCCCCCAGCTCCGCCACCAGGGCACGCATCCAGTCGCTGTCGCCCGCCGACACGCCGCCGGTACTCACCACCACATCACAGCCTGCCGCCAGCTCGATCAGGGCCTGGCGCAGGGCGCCAGGGTCATCAGCCTCCACGCGCCGTTCGCTGACGCCGTAGCCCAGCCGCGCCAGCAGGGCTTCCAGCAGGGTGCCGTTGCTCTCCCAAATGCAACCGGGCGCACGGAGCTTCCCTGGCGCCACCAGCTCATCGCCGCTGATCAGCAGACCGATCCGGGGGCGGGGACGCACCGCCAACTCCCCCACACCACAACTGGCCAGACGCGCCAGGTCGGCCACCCCGAGCCGCTCCCCCGCCGCCAGCAGCTCCTGGCCTGCTGAGGCCTCCTCGTCGGCGGCGCGGATCCAGGGGTTCGGCCCCGCCGGGCGGCCCAGACGCAGGAGGCTGGACTCCTCCCGCTCCACCAGCTCCTGGGGCAACACCCTGTTCCCCCCCTCCGGCAAGGGCGCACCGGTGAGGATACGGATCGCCTCCCCCGCCGCCAAAACGCCTTCATAGGGAGCCCCCGGGGCCGAGCGCCCCACCAGGCGCCAGCTCTGCCCCAACTCCGGCACCCCGGCATCGGCCAGGGCATAGCCATCCATGATCGAAGCCCTGAACCCCGGCACCGCCTCGCGGGCGAGCGCGGGCTCGGCGCTCACCCGGCCCAGCACCTCCGCCAGGGGCAGGTTCTCGCTGCCGCCCAGGGGCTGAAGGGCTTCGAGAATGAGACGGCGCGCCTCTTCGAGGGGCAGACCCTCGGCGGGGAAGGGTTCCGCTGGAGCGCTGCTGGGGGACACCCACACCCCATGGCGACCACCCTCCTTGCGCAGCAACCGCACGGGTCCGATCGTCATCGCCGGATCGGCGGATTTGACCATGTCGTAGAGGGTGAGCAGACCCACCTGCACAGCGGTGAGCGCCTCCATTTCCACCCCCGTGGGACCGGTGGTGCGGGCCGTGGCCTCCAGGCGCAGGCCGGAGCCATCGCCTGCGGGTTCGATCCGCACCTCAAGGCCGGTCAGGGCAATCGGGTGGCAGAGGGGGATCAGCTCCCAGGTGCGCTTGGCCGCCTGGATCGCCGCCACCCGCGCCACCGCCAGCACATCGCCCTTGGCGGCGGTACCCGAGAGGATCGACTCCAGCACCGGCGCTGCGATCGCGATGAACCCCTCGGCCACGGCGCGGCGGTCGGTGGCGGGGCGATCGCCCACCTCCACCATGTGCACCTCGCCGCGGGGGTTGAGGTGGCTGAGCCGGGGGGATGAATCCTGCATCAACCGATCATGGCGAAGCCCCCGAACCTCGCGGCAGCCTCAGCGGGCCCAGGGCTGCACCAGACCGCCCGGAATGTTGGTCTGGCCGGCCTCCCGCAGCAGGCTCTGGAGGATCCGCTCCGATCTGTCGTAGGCGCCTTCTCCGAAGTGGGTGGCGCGGATGCGCCCCTGGGCGTCGATGAAATAGAAGGCGGGCCAGTAGTTGTTGTTGAACGCCTTCCAGATCGCGTAGTCGTTGTCGATCACCACCGGATAGCTCACCCCAAGACGCTTCGAGGCCTCCCGCACGTTGGCAAGGTCGCGCTCGAAGGCAAATTCCGGCGTGTGCACACCGATCACGACAAGACCGTGGTCCTTGTACTTCTGCGCCCAGGCCCGAACATGGGGCAGCGTGCGCACGCAGTTGATGCAGGAATAGGTCCAGATGTCGATCAGCACCACCTTGCCCCAGAGCTGATCGCGGCTCAGCGGCGGGGAATGGAGCCAGGCGGACCCCTTCGGAAAGGGTGGCAGGGTGCCCAGCACCGGCAGGTTGCTGGCGGTTCCAGCCGGCTTCGGGCTACTGCCAGCGGGCTGAACCTGTGCCAGCAGCGCCCGCTCCAAAGCACCCGTGTCGGCAAACGCAAAGCGGGCCAGCGAGGCCTGCTCCAGCCCCAGGGCGATCACGCCCACGGCCACCAGCACGGCACCGCCCAGGCCGCGGCGGATCCAGGCGGTGGCCGCCGCCGTGCGCCTCAGGGCCGCCGCCAGCCTCCCGCCGGCCAGCAGCACCAGGGCCAGGGAGCTGGCGGCACCGAGGCCGTAGGCGAGCAGCAGCAGGGGCGTCCGGACGCCGGCACCCCCGACCACGGCACCGGTGAGGATCAGGCCCAGGATCGGACCGGCGCAGGGGGCCCAGAGCAGACCCACAGCTACACCGAGCAGCAGCGAGGAGCCCACCGGGCGCCCGGGGCTGCCCCCCGCCTCTGCATGCCACGACAGGCGCTCCCCCAGCCGGACCAGGGGCCGACCCAGGCGCTCAGCCAGGGCAGGAAACAGCAGCGACAGCCCGAACAGCGCCATCAGCAACAGCGCCGCGGCACGCCCGAACTGACTGGCCTGGACGGCCCAGCCGCCGGCCACGGCGGCGAGCGACCCGACGGACGCAAAGCTCAACGCCATGCCCCCCAGCAGGGGCAGGCCATGGGTCAGGAACGGCTCGCCCGCGCGGGCGAACACGAAGGGGAGCACTGGAAGGATGCAGGCACTCAGCAGGGTGAGCGCACCCCCCAGATAGGCCAAGAGCAGCAGGGTCATGGGTGAGGGCGGGTGCGATCGAGGGCGTCGAGGTCCACCTGGCGGCGCCCGGAGGCGTCAAGGCTGACCAGATCGGCGAACACCTCGCCCACGCGGATGTCGTCGGGGCGGTAAGCGTTGATCTGCAGCAGCGGGGCTCCCGTCACCGCGTCGGTGCCCTCCACCTGCACCATCAGCAGCCCATTGGCCCGCTGCAGCCCATCCAGGCCCAGCCGCCGCAGCGGGCTGTCCGGCGAGAGCCGGTGGCTGATCACCGCCGTGACCTGCAGCTGGGGGGTCTGGCCGTTGAGCACCGGCAGGGCCTCGACCCGCCGCTGCACTACCCCAGGTTCGATTTCCTCATCCTGGAAGAGGAACATCCCGTAGGACACCTTCAGCCAGTGGCTGGGATCTGTGGTGACGAAGCGGCAGCTGAGGTGCCCGCCGGACCAGGAG
The DNA here is from genome assembly GCF_024346315.1 of Cyanobium sp. ATX 6F1. Lineage (NCBI taxonomy): Bacteria > Bacillati > Cyanobacteriota > Cyanophyceae > Synechococcales > Prochlorococcaceae > Cyanobium > Cyanobium sp. ATX 6F1. The sequence goes on along the minus strand of NZ_JAGQCS010000007.1, from coordinate 141,010 downwards.
CTCAGGCAAAGGGCCCGGCTGAAGGTGAGCGGCGCGTCCACCCGGGTGAAGCGCAGGAAGAACAGGCCAGTCACCATCGCGTTGGTGAGCAGACCCACCAGCCGTTCGATGGCCGCCACGGCGAGGCCATAGCCCGACGTCAACTCGGCGGCGCGGAAGCTGGCGCTGAACAGGTTCTGCAGGGCAAAGACCAGGCTGGCGGGCAGGCCCATCGCCCCCATGCCCTCCAGGTGGCCGGCATCCAGCTGAAAGGCCAGGGTGAACACCACCAATTCGGCCAGATACAGCCCGGTCATCGCCAGGAAGAACAGCGGCCAGGGCATGCGCATCACCATCGACACCGGCTGACGCCAGAGCCGTTGCCAGGGGCTGTGCTGAACACCCAGGGACTGCCAATGGCGGCGGCGGGCCATCGAAGGAGCCGGCGAACGGAAGGACATGAATCCGGCGGTCGGGATGAATCCTTAAGGAGCGGCCAAAGGCACGGGGGTGGGACAGCGCTGGGCCTGGAAATCACAGGCGTAGACGGCCGGCTTCTGCCAGCCGAGCGGAATCTCGAGCAGATCCCGGGGCCCGCTGATCCCCTGGGCCAGGAAGATCAGGGCCGCCAGCACATTGGCACTGAGGTGCCACCGCCGCCAGCGCAGGTGCTTGTGGATCTCGGGGCGGCAGGCCACCGAGAACAGCATCAGCCCGGTGAGGCCGGCCCCGCCCCAGAAGTGCGATTGCCAGAAAGGGAGGGTGAAGGGGTTGTCGCTGAGGCGGAACACCTCCGGCTGCATCCCCAGGGCGAGCACGCCCGCCCAGCAGAGCAACGCAAAGGTGGCCCGGTACAGCGGCTGTTTGACGCGGCCCAGGGCCACCAGCGCTCCCACCGATCCGGCCAGCACCATGAGCAGGAGCAGCAACCGGAACGGTCCGCCTTCAAAGGCGCCAAGGGGATGCTTGGTGGCGATCACCACCCCCAGGGCGATCAGCACGATGGCCACCACCGACGTCGCCAGCCACTGGCCTAGGTCGGCATGGTCGCGCCCCACGGTGGGCGGCAGCTTGGCCTGGTTGAGACGCCGGTCCCGGGTCTGCTGCGCCAACCGCAGCACCATGCCGAGCAAGGGGTAGACGAGCACCACCGCCAGGGCGGGGTGCAACAACCAGAGCCAATCGATGGTCTGCAACATGGGTTGTTCAGGGCTTCAGGGGCGCCCAGGCCATGGTGGCGTTGAACTTCTTGCACCAGATCAACACCGATCCCTGGGCCTTCAGATCGACCGAGGCGGGGATTGCGTAAGTCTGGGCACCGGAGCTCGACTTCAGCGACGCCAGGATCGTGTAGCTGCCGGGCTTGAGCGGGAAACCGGGGGCTTTGGTGCTGGCCAGGGGGGTGCTCGAGGGGCTGAAGATCACCTTGAGATCCGGGGCCATGTCGTTGGTCTTGAAATCGCTGCTCAAGACGAGCACCTTGCCGCTTCCCTCCTTCTTGATCGTGAAGCCACCGCTGACTGGCGCTTCGGCCTTGCGGAACGTGCCTTGGATCATCGCGGCGGGCGCCATCATTCCGGCACCTTCCTTCTTCATCATCGCGCCACCATCCGGCTTGGACATGGACTCGGCATGGAGAGCGGCACCGCTGAGCGCGGAGGCACCGATCAGGGCCAGGGCGAGGCTCTTGGTCAGTGAACGGTTGACGTGGGCCATGATTGATTCAAAGGGTGTGAGTAGAGCGAAAGCCTTGAGCCAAGACGGATCGGCTCCCGCGCCCCCCTACTACCGATGACCGGACCGTTCGGATTGCACACATCCATGTCGGGCCGCTTCGGTGTGCTGGCGTTGCTGCTCTACGTGCTGTTGCGGGGCCTCGACGCCACGGCGCTGAAGGGTCTGCAACTGGCCGGGGCCAGCCACCTGGTTCTCGGCGAGAATCCGATCAGCTTCTGCAATGTCTTCTTCTTCTCCCAGCTGGTGGTAGGTCTGGTGGCCCTGCTGCCCGCCCGGCAGACGCTGCCAAGGGAGCTGGCCGCCTTGAGCACCGCCGACCGCTGCCTGCTGGCCCTCGACGCTGGCCTGGGTCTGTTCCTCGGTCCGATCGCCTACTACCTGGCCCTGCAGGCGCTCTCGGTCGTCAGCCAGACGCTTCTGTTCGCGCTGGTGCTGCCGCTCTCAGCCCTGCTGGCCCGCTGGCTCCTGGGCGAGCCCCTGCCCCGGGGTTTCGCCCTCAGCCTCGGCCTGATCGCTGCAGGGTTGCTGCTGCCCCAGGTGGCCTCGGCGGCCATGGGCGGGCCCATGGATGATCGGGTGGGGATCGGCTGGGCGCTTGTGGGGGTGGCGGCCTTCAGTTCGGCCGCGATCACGGGGCGGACGATCGCCGGACGCAGCTGGCCGGTCGCCGTGAGTGTGGGGGTGCCCTCCCTGCTCACCGCCCTGGTCTTCGCTCTGATCGCCCTGGTGCTGTTCGGACCCCACCATTTCCTGTTGCTGCAGCTGTGGTGGGTGGTGGGTGTGATCGGCGTCTATGCCGTCGTTCTCAGCCTGGGGCGCGAACTCTGCCTGCGCCTGGCCTATCGCCACAGCAGCGTCGCCATGGTGTCGCTCTGGGGCAGCCTGTCGCTGCCGGTGGCCGTGGTCAGCGCCGCTCTGCTGCTGCAGGAACCACTCAGCTTCCAGGCTGTGTTGGGTCTCGCTCTGGTGCTGGCGGGCGCGTTCTGGAGCAGTGCCCCGGGGCAATCCGATCGGCCTCCCCAGCGGTACTTGCCTTGACGATGTGCGCACGGCCCCTCCCTTGGGAGTGACTCCCCCCGAATCCGATGCCCCGGCCCAACGGCGAACGGGAGACCTCCCAGCCAGCGATCCCGGCGACCACCGCGACCTGGCCGCGCTCTACGACGCCTGCGGCGGCCCGGTCTACCGCCTGGCCTTGCGGCTGTGCCGCGACCGCCAGGAAGCGGAAGACCTCACCCACGACGTCTTCCTGCGCTACTGGCAGCAGGACCGCTACGACCCCTCCCGGGGGCCGGTGCTGGCCTTTCTGCTGCTGCTGACGCGTTCGATGGCCCTCAATCGTCTGCAGCAGCGGCAGAACCGCTGGCGACTGGTGCAACGCTGGTCATCCCAGCTGTTTGCCACCGCCGTGCCCAGCCCCCACGAGCAGGCGGAAACGGACGACCTGGCCCGTCGGGTCAAGGTCGCGCTGGAGTCGATTCCCGCCAACCAGCGTCAGGTGCTGGAGCTGGCGTATTACGAGGGATTGAGCCAGTCGGCGATCGGCGCGCAGCTCCAGTTGCCGCTCGGCACCGTCAAGACCCGCTCCCGCCAGGGGCTGATCCGACTGCGGGAATTGTTGATCGACTTCCGGAGCGAACCATGAACCCCAACGACAACCGCCGCTCCTCCCTCGACGACGACCGCGACGCCCTGCTCGCTGGCCACGCGCTGGGGGATCTCGATGCCGACGAACGGGAGCGGTTGGCCTCCCTGTTGCGGGAGCAGCCCGAACTGCGCCAGCGGCTCGATCAGTTCCGCACCACCCTCGAACTGCTGCCCCTGGCCCTGCCGGCCACGGCGACGCCCCCGGCCCGGCTGCGCCAGCGGCTGCTCGAACCGAACCCTCCCTCACGCTCCCGGCTGCCGTGGCTGGTACCGGCCCTGCTGGGGCTGGGCCTGCTGATCCTGGGGGTGGAGCTGCAGCAAACGCGCACCCAGCTCGCCCAGGTGCAGAACCAGTTGTCAGGCCAACAGAGAAAACCGCAGGGAGCCGCCGTTCAGGCCCCCCACCGTCTGCTAACGCTCACGGCGATGGCCCCCGGCGCCGCGGCGAACGGGGAGGTGCTGGTGACGGGCAACACCACCCACAACGTGTTGATGCTCAATGATCTGCCAGCGGCGCCCCCCGGCCATGTGTACAGGCTCTGGGCCAACGTGGACGGTCACAAGGTCGGCTGTGTCGCCTTCGTGCCGACAGCCCAGGGCCATGTGGCGATGCTGATCCCAACCATGCCCACCAGCCTGGCCAAGGGCGTGAGTGTCAGCCTGGAGCGGGATCCCAATGGCACGGCGCCGAAGGGGCCCATGGTGCTCAGCGGTCCGATCTGAGCCCCAAGGCGTGAGCGCTGGGCCAGCGCCAGAGCTCTTCGATCAGGTGCGCGTCACGCCGACGGACCCCGACACACCCACCTCGCCATGAGAACTTCATGAATCAATCGATTCGAAACAAAGCACAGCTTTGAACGTGCTGAACGTTGCACCACGTGAACTGCCCATCGATGGGGGATCGCGCCCAAGGGGTCCAAGCCTTCAACGGCGGGCTGAACTGACGACAACCCTTAACGTTGCAGTGAGATCAACCGCCCTGAGCAACGGATAGCTGCAAGCAGCTCAGGACGTTGACGCTTTCTGCGTTCGCTCGAAGGCCTTGGCGCCTGATGCGATCAAATCGTTAGTGGCACGAGCCTTGGAATACAAGTATCCTTGATGATGATGAACGCCGAGCTCAGAGAGAAGATCGGCAATCTCGTTGGTTTCCACGCCTTCGGCGACAACCCTTATCTTCATCAATGTAGCCAGGCCGGTGATCAGCTTGACGATCCGCATCGCCGTTGCATCTGTATCAAGGTCTTTCACGAAAGACTTGTCAATCTTGATCTCATTGGGTTGGACAAGAAACAGCCTGTTGAGCGAGGAATAACCGGTTCCAAAATCATCAAGAGATAAATCCATCCCAGAATCCCTGAGGATCCGCAGATTGTCTTCTGTGGCGGAATCGGTTTGGAACAGGGAAGTTTCCGTAATTTCAAGAGTCACCTGAGTCGGAAGGACTCTCTGCTTGCTGAGCATCTGAAGGAGCATCAGAGCGAAATCCGGATTGTTGAGCAGAGATGCGGTCACGTTGATCGCCAGCCTGAGATCACTGTTCATGCTGGCCAGCAGAGTCGCAAAACCCTTCACAGCAAGATGCAGAAGCTCTTCACCAAGGGGGCCAATCAATCGATAGCGCTCCGCCAGGGCCAGGAACGTTTCTGGCGACACGTCTCCCTCGGTTGGGTGGGTCCAGCGCGCCAGCGCCTCGACGGTATGGATGCCTCCATTGGTTGAAAGAATCGGCTGAAAAAACACCGCCAGCTCATGATTCTCCAGTGCTTTCTGTAGATCAGCAAACAGCTGATAGTCGTCAAGCTCCTCCCTTAAGGCCTCCTCACCAAAAACAAAGATGCGGCTATGAAACTGCTTCTTAGCCTGATACATTGCAACATCTGATCGCTTCATCGCTTGCCTGAAGTCAGTATCGCCCCCTTGTACAATCGTAATGCCGATACTTAGCCGAATCGGTAGCGATACAGCGCCAAGTTCAAAGGGGGCTTCAAACCTAGATATCAGCCTATTTGCGAACAGATAGGCCTTGGCCTTGAGATTACTTTCGCTACGATCCTCCAAACCAGAGAGATCCATCAAGACCGCAAACTCATCCCCTCCATAACGAGCGACAAAGTCCTCACGCCGGCACCACTCGCGCAAATTGTCTGCGACGGTCGAAAGCGCTGCATCGCCCACACCATGCCCATAGGTATCATTGATCTGCTTAAATTTATCGATATCAACAAACATGACCGCGTAGGGCTTACCACTTCTTTTGGCGCGCTGAGCCTCAATCTCAAGGCGAACGAGAAAATAGCGGCGATTCGGTAGATCGGTAAGAGAATCAAGCAGTGCCAAAGCCCGGGCAGATTCCAGAAACTGCTCGAAGCGTTTCGCCACTACTCCGAGCTTGTGCTCCATGCCATCAGTCTTGGGAGCTGAGGCTTCCTGCTCCAAGGGTGCTTGCTTGTTGACTCCAAAGATGATCGAGGTCACCTCATCTTCAACTGCCAAGCCACGGGATCCGTCTGAAGCTCCGAGCCGTTCAAGCATGTGATCCAACCGCTCACTGCTCCTCCGAATCCGCAGGCCCGCCTGATGCTCTCTATGGCGCTGAAGAACCATCACCCGACGACGCTCCAGCATCATCACCATTCGGAAGGTGAGCAGCGCTGCCAACAGCACCAACATCAGGGGCAGATCATCCACCAAAGACCGCATCGTGCCTTCCACCACCTCAGCATCAGGAGATTTCAGAAGTGAGCCGTCTGGGGCGAAGGGTGTCAGATAAACCAACTGTCCCCATGGCGCTTCGTTGGCGGGCTTCACGCCCACCGGTCTCACTACCCCTTTGAAAACCTGGTTGCGACTGTCGCGGCAGAAAAACTGACGGGTAACGCCTCGCTTCGGCAACAGCTTCAACTGACCGGTGGCGCAGTTCTTCAGCAAAGGATCATCGAGGCCACCATTGGACAGCCTGTTGGTTTTAAACAACAGATCACCCGTGCTCGAAAAAAGCAGCAGCATCACACCGGGTTCAACCCTTTTGCTGGCTTCGTTCAGACGTATATAGCCCTCTGGAGTCTTCTTCCTGAGATAGTCAAGAAACTCAGTTCTGCGGGTCCAATCATCCGCCTTTCCCTGCAGCCATTTTTGCGATGGAGAAGACTGGGCCGTCGAATCCTTCAACTCATTCAGCCTTTTGTTGTTGACATCAACCCCTCGACGGATCAGCTCCATCACCATCAGAGGGGTCAGCACAAGGAGTGCCAGCAAAACAGCCTGGCGTTGGCGCAGTTGGCTCCGGCGCAGATCGACGCGTTCCTCCTTGATCCACGGCAGAAAGAACTTCTTCAAATCGAGCCTGGTCTTTGATTGTGACCTTACCGAACAAAGCAGAGAATGGGTAGATCAACGGCGAGCGCTCAACACCATGGTTGCTGACTGGGCGTGTTCAGCCAGCGGAGCCATGCCAGCCTTGGTCAGCCTCCGCGGTCCCCGCCATGGGCACTCGCCTGAGTGGCGGCTGTGGCGTGACCAGCGCTCGGACCTGATCTTCAGCTGCGACCATCAAGACCCGATCGATCTGAGCGCCCCGCCTGGCGCCGAGATCAGGCAACCGCTGATGCCCGGTGTGTGGTTGGCCAACAAGCGCCATCCCCATGGCCAGGAGCTGGTGCTGGAGTGCCAGCTCACGGAGAGCGAGCTGATCGGTCGCCTGCGGGCGGAGACCGCGCTACCCCTGCGGGAGCTGCGCTTTGAGCGCGAAGCGGAGGGCCGCGACCAGCTCCGCGTGCGCGCCTGAAGCGACGAGCCGCTGTGGCCCCCATCACTGCCATCAGTGAGTCTGATGGCGAGAGGATTGACCCATCAGAACAACTACGGATAGCGTCTGGCCACGCCACACGATCGACTCAAATAAACCGCCATGACCACTGTGATCAGCCTCGATTCCAGGCCGTCAGCTGATGCTCAGCCACCGGAAACCTCCACCTCCCCGCCCACTGATCCAGCTGCCACAAACACACCCGTTCCCTGGCATCAACAGTTCCGTCGACGCCAGATCGTGCAAGCGCTCGAAGCGGTTCAGGACATGATTGCCGTGTCGCTTTGCGTGGGGTTGTTCTGTGTGATGGCGCTGCAATTACGCGCCATTTTTCTCTCCTTGCTGACCAAGCCACATTTTCACCAAATCACCGCGGACATCCTCTTCATCCTGATCCTGGTGGAGTTGTTCCGCCTGATGATCATTTACCTCCAGGAACAGCGCGTCTCGATCGGGGTGTCGGTGGAGATCGCCATCGTTTCGGTGCTACGGGAGGTGATCGTCAAGGGGGTGCTGGAAACGGACTGGCACCAGATCCTGGCGGTGTGCGTGTTCCTGATGGCCATGGCGGTTCTGTTGGTGGTGCGGGTCTGGCTGCCACCCACCTTCGCCGGCGTCGATCCCGAGGCCATGGTCTCGGCTCGCCTGCGCGAAACCCACCACTGAATTCGCCCTAGGGTCGGACCGGGTCCTCAGGTTCCCTCTGCCCCAACGCCATGACCGACGCCACCGCGCTGCTGGTGGGGCTGATGGTCAGCCTGATCGGCAGCGGTTACGTGCTCTATGGGCGCAAGCAGAGCCACACCATCGCCCTGCTCTGCGGGCTGACCTTGACGCTCATCCCCTGGTTCCTCACCAATCCATGGCTGCTGGCCCTCAGTTGCGTCCTGTTGATGGGGCTCCCCTTTCGCCTGCGTTGATCGACGCCCAACTGCTTTTCCTGCCCGGGGCCTCCGGCAGCACAGCGTTCTGGCAACCACTGGCGGAGCGGCTCACCCACCCAGCCGAACGCAGGTTCCTGGGCTGGCCAGGCTTTGGGCCAACGCCGCCGGATCCCGCCATCAACAGCCTCACCGACTTGGTGGACCTGGTCAGCGGCGCCCTCGATCGACCCAGCGCGCTGATCGCCCAATCCATGGGCGGGGTGATCGCCTTGCTGACCGCCCTGAAGCAACCGCAATCCATCACCCACCTTGTGCTGATCGCCACCTCCGGCGGCCTCGCCATGGCGGAGCACGGCGCTGAGGATTGGCGGCCGGCTTTCATGGCCAGCCAGGCCTCCGTTCCCCCCTGGTTCGCAGACGCCACTGAGGACCTCACTCCCCTGCTCCCTGAGATCCGTATGCCCACCCTGCTGGTGTGGGGGGACGCCGATCCGATCAGCCCACTAAGCGTCGGGCGGAAACTGGAAGCGCTGCTGCCCCGCTCGAAGCTGCGGGTGATTCCCGGCGCCGACCATGACCTGGCCTTCAGCCACGCGGCGGAGCTGGCGCCGATGATCGAGGACCACCTCGCGACGCCATGACGCAGGAGTCAATCCGCCTGAGCCCCGTGCAACCGGAGCAACTGGACCAGTTGATGCCCCTGGTGGCGGCCTTCTACGCCCATTTCGGCTACTCCTACGACAACGACCGCAAACGCTCGTTGCTGGAGACGTTCCTGAACGATGGAAACAGCGGTCGGTTGTGGTTCATCGTCAACAGCGACGCACCCGTGGGCTATGTGCTGATCGCCTTCTCCTTCAGCCTGGAAATGGAAGGCCGCATCGCCTTCGTCGATGAGCTGTTCATCGCACCGGAAGGGCGCTCCAAAGGCACTGGCGCCTGGGCCCTGTCCCTGGCGGAGGCGGCCTGCCGGGAACTGGGGGTGGGCACCCTGAGGCTGGAGGCCGAAGCAGACAACCTCCGCGCCGCCGCCCTTTACCTAAGGCAGGGTTACGGGGATCTCGGCCGTCGTTTGCTGAGCAAATCACTTGATCAACCGAATCACAGACCAGAAGACACCTGAATTGTTTGACTGATCGGCGAACAAGCACCCAACGCCCAGGCCAGGGTGGGAGTCATGTATCAATCAACACCAAGCAAGCCCCTTGCCTCCCATACTCTCGCGGCCAAAGGAATCTCCATGCTCAACAACAGTGGCAAGGTTTCATCAAGCCAAGCCTCCAACACCATGACATCTGACGATCTGGAGATTCATTTTCAACCGATCATCAGCCTCAAGACCAGTGCTGTCATTGGGTTGGAGGCCCTGGCCAGGCCCCTGAAGATGAACGTCGAAGCCTTCTTCTCCGAAGCTCGCCAAAGTGGCAAGCTCCTGGAACTGGATCGTCGCTGCCGTGCCCTGGCCATGGCCGGATTTCGCAATCTGTCCCAACAGCTGGCCCAGCAGCCTTTGTTATTTCTGCAATTTGAAACCTCCCTGATCGATGAAGGAGCGGAGGGATCAGAGGCCCTGATGAATGCCACAAAGGAAGCGGGCCTAGAGCCCAATGACATCGTGATCGAACTAAAAGAAACAAGGGCCATGAACTCCATGGCCATCAAAAACTTCGTAGACAACTACCGGGAACTAGGCTTTCTGATCGCCATCGATGACGTTGGCTCGGGATACAGCAACCTTACAAAAATATCTGAATTACGTCCACACATCATCAAACTCGATCGCTGCCTCGTGGAGGGCGTTGAGAAAAGCTACATCAAGCAGGAAACGATCAAATCGCTTGTTCATTTAAGCAAAAACATCGGCACGCTTGTGCTGGCAGAGGGAATTGAAACCCAGGCAGAATTGGATTATTGTGCCTATGTTGGTATCAACTACTTCCAGGGCCATTACTTCGCACGGCCGGCAGCACCGACGGATCTGCATCTATCAGATGTGCAGCTCTTGATCCTCAAGGCGAACCACCGACACCGCGCCAAAGTCATCGCCGCTCAGCAAGCCCAGCAGCAATCCGATCAAGACCTGCAGGCCATGGCCATTGATTGCAGCGACCGCCTGCGCTCTGGTACTCCCACTGAGTTTGATCCGATCCTCGCGGCCTGGGTTCTGGAACAACCATCGATCAATGCGGCCTACCTTCTCGACAATGAAGGGGTGCAACTCAGCAAAACCCACCTGGGACGTGGGGTCAGACCCTCCCAGCATCGCCTGTTCGCGCCAGCCACGCCAGGAACCGATCACAGCAACAAAGAATACTTTCTCGGCTTGATCGAGAACGGACCGGATCAATTCCTCACCAACAGTTACATCGACCTGGCAACGGGTCGGCTCTGCCGAACCCTGGCCAGGCAGTTGAACATACCTGATGGTGGTGCTTACGTGCTCTGCATCGACCAGCTCACACCAAACACTGTTTAAGCCGCTTGGGCGTCCCTCGCCCAAAGCTCTGGCAAGCCCGCCTCAACCACCCTGCTCTCCATCAGGGATGACGATTCCATGGCGGATCGCAACCGAAGCAGGATCATGGGGGGCCTCAATCTGATCAACTTGGCCCGCGCGGACCATGAACGCCCATGCCCCAGCGTTGCCGCACCGTGGCCATGAGGTTGGAGCACGCCAGCGGCGCTGCCTTCATTAGGAACCCACGGCTGGACGTCCCAGGACAACCTGCGGGAGATTGCCTGCGGTTGCTCCCCCGGGAGCAGCGCCTCCTCGCTCAGCCGCCATGACCCTCATCACCGGCCTCTCCGGCAACGAGATCTACTGTCTGCGCCGCAAAGGCCTGACGCCGGGTGACCTGGTGATCGGCAACAGCGTGATCGCCCTCGGCCTGGTGCGCAGCCTGCTCTCCGGCCTCAAGACCCTGGTGGGGGGAGAGGTGCATCAGATCACCGCCCTGATCCAGGAGGGTCGCTCGCGCGCCTACCGGCGTCTGGTGCGTGAAGCCGGCCAGCGGGGTGGCGTCGGCATCACCGGCGTGGCCAACGAGCTGGTGTTCCAGGGCACCAACGTGGAGTTCCTGGCGATCGGCTCCTGCCTGCACCGGGAAAATGGAACACCAGACGACGAGCTGGCGTTCTCCACCTCTGCCGATGGCCAGGCGCTCTACTGCCAGCTCGATTGCGGCTTCAGGCCGCTGCAGTTCGTCTTCGGCAACGTGGCCTACGCCGTGGGCCTCGGGGGCGGCCTGCTGGGGGGCCTGCGCAGCCTGGTGCGCGGCGAGGTGGTGGAGTTCTCTCGCCTGTTCAACACCATCCGCCACCTGGCGCTCCAGCGCATCTCGGCGGAGGCCACGGCCGTGGGCGCCAACGCCGTGGTGGGGATCCGCACCACGATCCTGCCCTTCGTCGGGCTGCAGGAGATGGTGATGATCGGCACCGCCTCCCACCACCCCGCCCTGCCGGCGGCCTACACCGATGCGCCGATCACCAGTGACCTCACCAACGAGGAAATGTGGAACCTGATCGACCAGGGCCTGATGCCCGTGCAGCTGGTGTTGGGGGTTTCGGTCTATTCGCTGGGGCTCTGGGGCGGCCTCTCGGCCTTCTTCAAATCGTTCGTGCGCGGTGAAATCCGCGAACTCAGCAGCTTGATCTACGCCGCCCGCGAGCAGGCACTGCGCCACATCGAAGTCGATGCCCGCCGCTGCGGCGCCGATCAGGTGGTCGGCATCAAGACCTACGTCTACAACCTCGGCGGCGGCATCGTCGAATTCCTGGCCATTGGCACCGCCGTCAAGGCGATGCCCGGGGTGCACACCCTCTCCGAGCAACTGCTACCCCAGGCGATCATCCGCGACCAGGACACCTTCATCAACACCGCCCAGTCCAGCTCCGCAGCCCCCCTGAATCAGCCCACCAACTCGCGCAGCATTCTGGGCTCCGTGGGCACCCTGTTCGCCATCGTGGCCTGGATCGGCTATGTGATGTTCGTCATCTTCCGTTGATGGCGGCTGGTCGCACCCCCTTCGCTGCGCTGCTGCTGCACGGCTTCACCGGCAACCCCGAAACGCTCGGGCCGTTGGCGGCACCGCTGCGGGCCCTGGGGCTCCCCGTGGCCATGCCCCTGCTGCGGGGCCATGGGGGGCCCAGCCCCGAGGCCCTTGGGGCGGTGCGCTGGCCCGATTGGGTCGCCGATGGGGCTGCCGCCCTCGAGCAGCTGAGCGCCCAGGCCGAACAGGTGATCATCGTGGGCCACAGCATGGGAGCCCTGGTGGCCCTGCAGCTGGCGGCCGACCACGGCGCCAGCATCGACAGCCTGGTGCTGGTGGCGACCCCGATCCAGCTGGCCTCGCCGCTGGCCCCCGGCCGTCCCCTGCAACGGCTGCGACCGCTCGTGCAACGACTGCTGCGCCGCTGGCCGATCCCGAAGACCTACCGCGACCCCTCCCTGGCCATCCACGACAGCAGCTACGACTGGTCGCCCATGGCTCCGCTGATCTCCTTCCTGGAGTTCGGCGCCCACACCCGAGCGCGCTTAGGGGAGGTGAGCTGCCCTGCCTTGATCCTGCAGAGCCATGCCGATCCGGTGGTGCTGGACGCCAGCGTCCCGTTGTTGTGCGCCGGCCTGGCGACCCCGGCCGCCGAGAAGCGTGTGGTCTGGTTCGAGCGCTCGGGCCATGAGCTCGTTCTCGATCTGGAGGGCCCGGCGGTTGTTGCGACCGTGATGGAGTTCGTGGGGGAGCGGCTGAAGCGCGATTGAATGCCCGCAGGCTTGACGAACGAACGACCCTTTCACCCGCTGCCATGGCCACCAACGACCTCTCCCCGGACCGGATCCTCGACGTGGCGATGGCCTTCTGGCCCGCCAAGGTGCTGCTCTCGGCCGTTGAACTGGATCTGTTCAGCACCTTGGGTGAGCGTGCCCTCAGCGGCGCTGAGCTCCAGGCGGAGCTGAAGCTGCACCCCCGCGCCAACCCCGACTTCTTCGACACCCTGGTGGCCCTGCGTTTTCTCGAACGTGAGGGCGATGGGGCGGAGGCCCGCTACCGCAACAGCGCCGAAACAGCCACGTTCCTGAACACGGCCCATCCGGCCTACATCGGCGGCTTTCTGGCCATGGCCAACGACCGCCTCTACCCCTTCTGGGGCGATCTCACCGAGGCCCTGCGCACGGGCGCACCTCAAAACGAGATCAAACACAACGGTGCCCCCCTCTTCGAGGCGCTCTATGCGGACCCCGAACGACTGGAGCAGTTCCTCGCCGCCATGGCGGGGATTTCCGCCGGCAACGCAACGGCCCTGGCGGAGCGCTTCGATTTCTCCCCGTATCGCAGCCTCTGCGACGTGGGCGGTGCCTCCGGCCTGCTAGCGCTCACCCTGGCCCGACGACACCCCCATCTGCGCTGCCTCACCGCCGATCTGCCCCCTGCCACGGCGATCGCGGAGCGTCAGGTGGCCGCCTCGGGGCTGGCTGATCGGGTCAGTGCCGTGCCGCTGGATTTCTTCGCCCAGCCGCTGCCCAGGGCCGATGTGATCACCATGGGCCTGATCCTCCACGACTGGAACCTGGAGAGGAAGCGCGAGCTGATCGCCGCTGCCTACGAGGCCCTGCCCGAGGGGGGCGTCTTCATCGTGCTGGAGCACCTGATCGACGATGCCCGGCGTGAGAACGCCTTCGGCCTGATGATGTCGCTGAACATGTTGATCGAAAACGGTGACGCCTTCGACTTCACCGGAGCTGATTTCAACCGCTGGTGCCTGGAGGCGGGCTTCCAGCGCACGGAGGTGCTTCCCCTGGCCGGGCCCGCCAGCGCCGGCATCGCCTACAAGTAAGCGCTCCCTGGCGCCTCACTCCAGCTTCTCGATCACCACCGCCGTGCCATAGCAGAGCACCTCGGTGGCCGCCGAGGCTCCGCTCTCCACCTCCGAGCCGTCGTAGCGGGTACCCACGATCGCGTTGGCCCCGAGCTTGCGGGCATGGCTGATCATCTGCTCGTAGGCCTGTTGCCGGGTCTGCTCGCACATCTCGGTGTAGGCGCCGATGCGGCCGCCGATCATCGATTTCAGCCCGCCGAAAAAGCCCTGCAGCAGGGTGGGTGAACGCACCACGATGCCGCGCACGATTCCCAGGTACTCCTTGATCGCATAGCCCTCGATGCTGAAGGTGGTGGTCACGAACACCGGCTGAACCACGGGCGTCCCCTCGCTTCGATCGGATCCAACCCTATGGCGCTCTGGCGGCCCCATGGGAGCCTGAAGATCTCCTCGGCACCGTCGTCCTTGCGCCTCGCCCGGCCCTCCACCTACCTCTGCGCCTTCGTCACCCTGCTGAACGACCGCATGGGGGAAAGCATCGTCTTTCCGTTGCTGCCCTTCCTGCTGGCCAGTTTCAGCAACGACGGCCGCACCCTGGGCCTGCTGGCGGGCAGCTACGCCCTGGCCCAGTTCACCGCCACCCCCCTGATCGGCGCCCTCAGCGACCGCTACGGCCGCAAGCCAGTGATCGCCCTATGCGTGGCCGGCTCGGTGCTGGGCCTGGGGCTGTTTGCCCTCACCGTCGCCACCGACTGGGCCCGAATCCCCTGGGCGGCCGGCACCAGCCTCCCCCTGGGTCTGCTGTTCGTGGCCCGTCTGATCGATGGGGTCAGCGGCGGCACCGCCGCCACCGCCGGGGCCGTGCTCGCCGACATCTCCCCGCCGGAGAAGCGGGCCAAGGCCTTTGGTCTGATCGGTGTGGCCTTCGGGCTGGGCTTCATCCTCGGTCCTGGCCTGGGGGGCCGGCTGGGGGAGATCAACGTGAACCTGCCGGTGCTGGTGGCGGTGGGCTTCGCCGCCGCGAACCTGGTGCTGGTGCTGACCCTGCTGCCGGAAACCCACCCCCCCGAAGCCCGCCAGCCGATGCCACGCCGGCGCGAGCTCAACCCCTTCAGCGCCCTGCGCAAGGTGTTCACCAACCCCCAGGTGCGCCGCCTCTGCCTGGCCTTCTTCCTGTTCTTCCTGGCCTTCAACGGCTTCACCGCCGTGCTGGTGCTCTATTTCAAGCAGGCCTTCGACTGGGGGCCGGCCCTGGCCGGCACCGCCTTTCTGATCGTGGGCGTGGTGGCCACGGTGGTGCAGGGTGGCCTGATCGGGCCGCTGGTGAAGCGCTTCGGCGAATGGCGCCTCACCCTGGCGGGCCTGGGCTTCGTGATCGCCGGCTGCCTGCTGGTCCCGCTGGCCACCAAAGCCAACGCCCAGCCGGTGGTGTTCAGCGCCGTGGCGGTGCTGGCGTTGGGTACGGGCCTGGTCACCCCCTGCCTGCGCAGCCTGGTCTCCCGCCGCCTCGACAGCAGCGGCCAGGGGGCCGCCCTGGGCAGCCTGCAAGGTCTGCAGAGCCTGGGCAGTTTCCTGGGGCCACCCCTGGCGGGCCTGGCCTACGAACTCACGGGTCACACCAGTCCCTTCTGGCTGAGCATGGGCCTGCTGACTGCGGTGGCCGCCCTGGTGGCCGGTGGCTTGCCTAGTTCCGGTCCTTTGGCAAGCAGCTCCAACACCGAAAGCAGCCAAGGTTGATTGCTACGTTGACACCCTGAACCTTTCGGGCGATGCGAGAGCCACCATGAGCGAACCCATGGTGGCGCCGGAGCTCTACATCAACCGTGAACTGAGCTGGATCGCCTTCAACCAGCGGGTGCTGGCCCAGGCGCTGAGCGAGCACACCCCGCTGCTGGAGCAGGCCAAATTCAGCGCGATTTTCAGCAACAACCTCGATGAGTTCTTCATGGTGCGCGTGGCGTCCCTGAAGTCGCAGGTGGAGGCGGGCGTCGGCAGCCTCAGCGACGACGGCCACACGCCGTTGCAACAACTCAAGATCATCCGTGAAACCCTGCGCCCCCTGCTGGGGCAGCAGCAGGAGCACTACCGCCTCTACCTCAAGCACCAGCTCGCGGAACACGGCGTCCAGCTGATCGACTACGAACGGCTCAATGCCCACCAGAAGACCTGGGTCAACGACTACTTCCAGACCGCCATCTTTCCGGTGCTCACGCCCCTGGCGGTTGATCCGGCCCACCCCTTTCCCTTCATCAGCAACCTCAGCCTCAATGTGGCGGCCCTGATCCGTGACCCAGACACCGGCCAGCAGCAGTTCGCCCGGGTGAAGGTGCCGCAGAAGAACCTGCCCCGGTTCGTGACGATCCCCACCGAGCTCTGCACCCGGGAGCCGGCCCCGATCTTCACCGCCGTGCCCCTGGAACAGGTGGTGGCCTTCAACCTGCAGCTGCTGTTCCCCGGCATGACGATCGAGGGGCACTACTTCTTCCGGGTCACCCGCGACGCCGACCTGGAACTTCGTGACCTCGAGGCCGACGACCTGATGGAGGCCCTGCAGGAGGGCCTGCGCAAACGGCGCCGGGGCGGCGAGGTGGTGCGGCTGGAGGTGGCCGATGAGATGCCCGATGAGGTGGTGGAGCTTCTGATGGAGGGCACCGACGTGGAGGCCGACGACCTCTACCGGATCAATGGGCCTCTGGGTCTCGATGACCTGATGAGCCTGTTGTCGATCCCCCTGCCCAAGCTCAAGGACAAACCCCACAAGGGCCGCACCCACCCCGCCCTGGCCCGGGCCCAGAAGAACCGCCTGGAGGACGGCTCGATCAAGGCCGAGGAATTTGAGAGCGTGTTCTCGGTGCTGCGCCGGGGCGACGTGCTGCTGCACCACCCCTTCGATCTGTTCTCGACGTCGGTGGAGGAGTTCATCGGTCAGGCCGCCGACGATTCCTCGGTGCTGGCGATCAAGATGACGCTGTACCGCACCTCAAAGGATTCGCCGGTGATCGCGGCGCTGATTCGCGCCGCCGAGAACGGTAAACAGGTGATGGCCCTGGTGGAGCTCAAGGCCCGTTTCGACGAGGACAACAACATTCAGTGGGCTCGGCAGCTGGAGCGCTCCGGCGTGCACGTGGTCTACGGCGTGCTCGGGCTCAAGACCCACACCAAGATCATGCTGGTGGTGCGCAAGGAAAAGGAACGACTGCGCAGCTACGCCCACATCGGCACCGGCAACTACAACTCCAAGACCTCCACGCTCTACACCGATCTGGGCCTGCTCACGGCCAACCCGAAGATCGGCCAGGACCTTGTGGAACTGTTCAACTACCTCACCGGCTTCTCCAAGCAGCAGAGCTTCCGCCGGCTGCTGGTGGCCCCGGTCACCCTGCGCAAGGGGATGGAGGCGCTGATCGAGCGGGAAACACTTCACGCCCTCGAGGGCCGGGGCGGAGCGATCAAGGCCAAGATGAACGCCCTGGTGGACCCGCGCCTCATCGCCCTGCTCTACGAGGCCTCCCAGGCCGGCGTGCAGATCGATCTGGTGGTGCGGGGCATGTGCAGCCTCCGCCCCGGGGTCGAGGGGGTGAGCGACAACATTCGCGTCAGCAGCGTGATCGGTCGCTTCCTGGAGCACTCGCGCCTGTTCTCGTTTGCCAATGGCGGTGAACCGGAGTTCTTCATCGGCAGCGCCGACTGGATGCCCCGCAACCTGGACCGGCGAGTGGAGGCGATCACACCGGTGGAGGATTCCCAGTTGCAATGGCAACTGGAACAACTGCTGGAGGCGTATCTCGGCGACAACAGCAGCGCCTGGGACATGCACAGCGACGGCAGCTTCGAGCGGCGCCAGCCGGAGGACGAACAACGGGCGGTGCAGAAGGAGCTGATCGAGACCTGGCGAGGTGGTTTCAGCGCCCGCAGTTGATCGAAACCGGAGCAGCCGCCTACCAGACGAACCGGTCACAGGCTGAGCAAGCCATGGGCTGGAGCTGAAGGATCCAGATCACTGATGCCGATGACTGATGCCGATCAGTGGCACAGATCAGTGATGCAGATCGCCTGCGCATGCGAATCAAAAAGCGCAGAAGTGTGCTGAAGACGACAAAATCCTTAGCCATCCAAACGCATCCGCAAGGAAACTTTGTGGACAATTAAGGAACTCTGCGCTTTTGGCCCGTTGTTTTCTCCGCCACAGTGCTACATTCCGCGCAAATCAAATATGGAGCTCGGGGTGATGGGGACACCTCTGCGATCCACGGAGAAGGCGACGCCTGTGCGTTCGTCTTCGACGTCAGATCCTGTTGTCGAAGCCACGGACAGCGCTACCAACGCACCGGCTGAACGCAAGAAATCTTCCCGTGCGGCCGCCCGCCCTGCGGGTCGCCTGAGTGCCGATTCCATCGGTTGGTATCTCAGCACCATCGGCCGGGTGCCGCTGCTCACCGCAGCGGAAGAGATCGAACTGGCCCATCACGTTCAGGCCATGAAGCGCCTGAACGAGCTGCCTGCCGAAACACTCACGCCCCGCCAGCGCCACCAGATCCGCATGGGCACCCGTGCCCGGGACCGCATGATGGCCGCCAACCTGCGGCTGGTGGTGAGTGTGGCCAAGAAGTACCAGAACCAGGGGCTCGAGCTCCTCGATTTGGTGCAAGAAGGGGCCATCGGCCTGGAGCGGGCCGTCGACAAGTTCGATCCCGCCATGGGGTACAAGTTCTCCACCTACGCCTACTGGTGGATCCGCCAAGGAATGACCCGGGCCATCGACAACAGCGCCCGCACGATTCGCCTGCCGATTCACGTCAGTGAAAAGCTTTCGAAGATGCGTCGCATCACCCGGGAACTCTCCCACCGCTTCGGCCGCCAACCCAACCGGCTGGAGCTGGCCCATGCCATGGGCATCCCCCCCAAGGAACTGGAGGATCTGATCGCCCAGAGCGCACCCTGCGCCTCCCTCGATGCCCACGCCCGCGGTGAGGACGACCGCAGCACCCTCGGGGAGCTGATCGCCGACCCGGCCAGCACCGAGCCCATGGATTCCATGGACCGCAGCATCCAGAAGGAGCACCTCAGTGCCTGGCTCTCCCAGCTCAACGAGCGGGAGCAGAAGATCCTCAAGCTGCGCTTCGGTCTGGAAGGGGCCGAACCGCTCACCCTTGCCGAGATCGGCCGCCAGATCAACGTCTCCCGCGAACGGGTGCGCCAACTGGAAGCCAAGGCGATCCTCAAGCTGCGCCTGATGACCAACTACCAACAGGCCGCCTGATCCCTTGATGGCGCCCGACACGCAGCGGCAGCTGCTGGGGGTCTGTGCGGTGGCCCTGTGGCTGGCCTTCGTGTCGGGCGGAGCCCTGTTGCTGCGCTCCCGCTGGCCGGAGCAGAAGGAGTGGAGCCGCAAGCTGGTTCACATCGGCTCCGGTGCGGTGGTGCTGCTGGCCTGGGGCTTCGGCATCAACCGCACCATCGCCCTGGGGGCCGCCCTCATCGCCACCCTCCTCACCAGCCTCAATCACCGCTTCCGGCTGCTGGGGGCGATCGAAGACGTGGGTCGCCGCAGCTACGGCACGATCGCCTACGGGGCCTCGATCAGCCTGCTGTTGGCCCTGTTCTGGCCGCAGCAGCCGGAGGCCGTGGCGGCAGGGGTGCTGGTGATGGCCGTGGGGGATGGCCTGGCCGGCCTGCTTGGGACCGGCTTTCGCTCCCCCGGCTGGACCCTCTGGGGCCAACGCAAATCCCTGCTGGGCACGGCCACCATGGCCGCCGCCAGCCTGGCCGTGCTGACGGCCCTCAGCCTGGCCAGCGGCACCGGCCCCAGCACCTGGGCTGCGGCCGCACCGGCCTTGCTGCTGATCACCCTCGTCGCCACCCTGCTGGAGCAGATCGCCGTGGCCGGCCTCGACAACTTCACGGTGCCGGTGGCGGTGGGTGTGCTCTGGAGTCAGCTCAGCACCTGAGCAACTGCTCACAGCGATCGCGCCAATCGGCTTCGCTACCCAGGGCCGCCACCAGCAGCCGGTCGGAGGGCTCCTGACGCAGCCGCCGTTGCCACTGGCGGATCGCCTCGGACCGCTCCATCCACTCCGCCAGCACCATGCTCTGGATGACATCGGCGTCCCAGTTCCTCAGCTGGGCGGCGCTGAGGGCCCAATCCAGCAGGTCGTCGAGCTGAAAGGGGCGGAAGCCGGCATAGGCGGGGCCACGGGCGACCGCGCTCTGCTCGAGGTGAAACACCTGGAGCGGATTGGAAAAGCCGCAGAACTGCAGGAAATAGACCATGGCTGGGCCTGCGTTGAGTGGATCCAACGCACCCTAAAGACGATGGCCAAAGACTCTGTTCAGCAGGAACAGTTTGCGCTGGTTGATGTCAAGCTGGCACTCGAGTCAGCCGAGTGCCAATCACTCAAACCGACGCCATCAACCCAGACTGCGCCTTGGCCACAGCCGATCCAAGCTGCTCCAGCAGCCCACGGGTGGTGGCCAGGTCGATGCAGGCATCGGTGATGCTCTGGCCGTAGGTGAGCTGGCTCAGATCGGCGGGAATCTTCTGGCTACCGCCCACCAGATGGCTCTCGATCATCACCCCCATCACGTGGCGCGAACCCGAGCGCAGCTGCTCGGCCACCTGCTCCGCCACCTCCCCCTGGCGGCGGTAGTCCTTGTTCGAGTTGCCGTGGCTGCAGTCCACCATCACCCGGGCGGGCAGGCCGGCCTTGGCCAGGGCAGCGGCCGACTCCTCCACCGCCTCCTGGTGGTAGTTGGTGCCGCCCTTGCCGCCCCGCAGCACCAGATGACCGTCGGGGTTGCCGGTGGTGGTGACGATCGCCGCCTGGCCAAGGGCATTGATGCCCAGGAAATGGTGGGGGCGGGCCGCGGCCTCCATGGCATGGATGGCGGTGGCGGCGCTGCCGTCGGTGCTGTTTTTGAATCCGATCGGCATCGACAGCCCCGAGGCCATCTCCCGGTGGGTCTGGCTCTCGGTGGTGCGGGCGCCGATGGCGGTCCAGCTGATCAGATCGGCGATGTACTGGGGCACCACAGGATCCAGCAGTTCGGTGGCGGCGGGCAGGCCCAGCTCAGCGAGATGCAGCAGCAGCCCCCGGGCCAGGCGCAGGCCGGTGTTGATGTCGTAGCTGTGATCGAGGTGAGGGTCGTTGATCAGGCCCTTCCAGCCCACGGTGGTGCGGGGTTTCTCGAAATACACCCGCATCACCACCTCCAGCTGGTGGCGGTGACGCTGGTGCAGCTCGGCGATGGCGGTGGCGTACTCCTTGGCGGCGGCCACGTCATGGACCGAGCAGGGCCCCACGATCACCAGCAGGCGGCTGTCCTCGCCCCGCAGGATCGCCTTGATGCGCTCCCGCGCCCCCAGCACCGTGCTGGCCGCCTTGTCGGTGAGGGGAAGCTCCCGGTGCAGCAGGGCGGGAGCGACCAGGGGGCGGGTCTCCACCACGTGCAAATCGGAGGTGGGGATCATGCCGGGACGGTCTCCTGGTCGGGCCAATCGTCCAGCCTAAACAGTCGCTTTGGAAGCCATCGTCACCAAAGCCGGTCCGGCGGCCAAGAACAATGGGCTGAGATCGAACCGCTGTGATGCTTGCTGCCTACCGCCAGGCCGCCCTTGATCGCGAGGCGCAGGGGGTGCCGGCCCTGGCCCTGGATGCCGCCCAGACCCAGGCCCTCACAGAACTGCTGGAGCAGCCCCCCGCCGGTGAGCAGGGCTTTCTGCTGCATCTGCTCAGCGAACGCATCCCCCCGGGAGTGGATGAGGCGGCCTATGTGAAGGCCAGCTGGTTGAGCGCCATCGCCCAGGGGCTGAGCGCGAGCCCCCTGGTGAGCCCGATCGAGGCCACCCGCCTGCTGGCCACCATGATCGGCGGCTACAACGTCGGCGCCCTGATCGAGCTGCTCTCCAGCGCCGATCCAGCCATCGCCGCCGAGGCCGCCACCGGTCTTTGCCGCACCCTGCTGGTCTACGACTCCTTCCACGACGTGCTGGAGCTGGCGGAAACGAACCCCTGGGCGAAGCGGGTGGTCGATTCCTGGGCCGCCGCCGAGTGGTTCACCGCCAAGCCGGATCTGCCCGCCGCGATCACGGTCACGGTGTTCAAGGTGGAAGGGGAAACCAACACCGACGACCTCTCGCCCGCCACCCACGCCACCACCCGGCCCGACATCCCCCTGCACGCCATGGCGATGCTGGAAACCCGCATGCCGGGCGGGCTGGCGCTGATCGAGCAGCTCAAGACCAAGGGATACCCCGTCGCCTACGTGGGCGATGTGGTGGGCACCGGCAGTTCGCGCAAATCAGCGATCAACTCGGTGCTCTGGCACACCGGCACCGACATCCCCCATGTGCCCAACAAGCGCAGCGGCGGCGTGGTGCTCGGCGGCAAGATCGCGCCGATCTTCTTCAACACCGCTGAGGATTCCGGCGCCCTGCCGGTCGAGTGCGACGTCAGCGCCCTGAACACCGGCGATGTGATCACGATCCGCCCCTACGCCGGCACGATCGAGCGGGCCGCGGGGGAACCCGGCGCCGGCGAGCTGGTGGCCCGCTTCGAGCTCAAGCCCAGCACGATCACCGATGAGGTGCGCGCCGGAGGCCGCATCCCGCTGCTGATCGGCCGCTCGCTGACCGACAAGGTGCGCGCCCAGCTGGGGCTGGCGCCCAGCGATCTGTTCATCCGCCCCGTGGCTCCCGCCGACACCGGCAAGGGTTTCACCCTGGCCCAGAAGATGGTGGGCAAGGCCTGCGGCCTGAGCGGCGTACGCCCCGGCACCAGCTGCGAACCGCTGATGACCACCGTCGGCTCCCAGGACACCACTGGACCGATGACCCGCGATGAGATGAAGGAACTCGCCTGCCTGGGCTTCTCAGCTGATCTGGTGCTGCAGAGCTTCTGCCACACCGCCGCCTACCCCAAGCCGGTCGACCTCAAAACCCACGCCGAGCTGCCCGATTTCATGGCCTCCCGCGGCGGCGTCGCCCTGCGCCCCGGCGACGGCATCATCCACAGCTGGCTGAACCGCATGCTCCTGCCCGACACCGTGGGCACCGGCGGCGACAGCCACACCCGCTTCCCCCTGGGCATCTCCTTTCCTGCCGGCTCGGGGCTGGTGGCCTTCGCTGCCGCCATCGGCGCCATGCCCCTCGACATGCCCGAATCGGTGCTGGTGCGCTTCACGGGCTCGTTGCAGCCCGGCATCACCCTGCGGGACGTGGTCAACGCCATCCCCTGGGTGGCGATCCAGAAGGGTCTGCTCACCGTGGAGAAGGCCAACAAGAAGAACGTCTTCTCCGGCCGCATCCTGGAAATCGAGGGGCTGCCCGATCTCAAGCTGGAGCAGGCGTTTGAGTTAACGGATGCCTCCGCCGAGCGCTCCTGTGCCGGCTGCACGATCAAGCTCTCGGAAGCCACCGTCGCCGAGTACCTGCGCAGCAACGTGGCACTGCTCAAGAACATGATCGCCCGCGGCTACGCCGACGCCCGCACCATGGCCCGGCGGATCCAGGCGATGGAGGCCTGGCTGGCGGATCCCCAGCTGATGGGCGCCGATGCGGATGCGGAGTATGCCGAGGTGATCGAGATCAACCTCGATGAGCTCAGCGAACCGGTGCTGGCCTGCCCCAATGACCCCGACAACGTCAAACTTCTCAGTGAAGTGGTGGGCGAGCGGATCGATGAGGTGTTCATCGGCTCCTGCATGACCAACATCGGCCATTACCGCGCCGCCGCCACGGTGCTCGATGGAGCCGGCACCAGCGCCGCGCGGCTGTGGGTCTGCCCCCCCACCCGCATGGACGACGAGGTGCTGCGCGCCGAGGGTTACACCGCCAAGTTCGAGGCCGCCGGCGCCCGCATGGAGCTGCCCGGATGCTCACTCTGCATGGGCAACCAGGCCCGGGTGGAAGACAACACCACCGTGTTCTCCACCAGCACGCGCAACTTCAACAACCGCCTCGGCAACGGCGCCCAGGTGTACCTGGGCAGCGCCGAGCTGGCGGCGGTCTGCGCCCTGCTGGGCCGCATCCCCAGCCCGGCCGAGTACCTGGAGATTGCGGCCGCCAAGATCGATCCCCTCTCAGGCGAGCTCTACCGCTACCTCAACTTCGACCAGATCGAGGGCTTCGCGGATGACGGACGGGTGGTGAGCAGCGCGGAACAGGCCCAGGTGCTGGCCGCGGTTTGAGCAGAACCTTGTAGCAGGAGTAACAACTCGCGACGGGGTCCTTCGGGCCCAAGAGACCTCCCTACGTTGCGGACGGACCCCCCTCATGCCTTGGGATGACCCATCCGTTCCGCTTCAGCTTGAACCTGGCCGCCTCCGCCGCCTTGGCCGGTGCACTCGTCCTCAGCGGCTGCTCCAGGACCGCCGACACCGTCAAGGATGCGGCCTCCGGTGCCGTCGATGCGGCCAAGACCGCCGCCACGGCCGGCGCCCAAGGCGCCCTGGCGCCCGCGGTGAACCCGGTGCTGGAGCTGCTCAAGAAAGGCCAGGGTGAGGTGGAGGGCGGCAATCTGGCCGGAGCCTCTACCACCATCGCTGGCTTCAAAGGGCTCTGGGAGAAGGCGGCTCCGGTGATCAAGCCCCTCGCCGGTGACAAGTTCCCCGCCATCGAGGCCGCCGCCGCCAAGGTGACCAGCACCTTCGCGGGCGCCACCCCGGACAAGGCTGCCGCCAGCTCCGCCATCAGCGGCCTGATCGGCCCCCTCTCGGGGCTGATGGGCCAGTAGGCGCAGGCCTGCTTCCACCCAGGAGGCTCGGGGCGGTGACACGCTGGGGGGAGTGACGACCTCCCACCTCCACTGAACCAGGAAACCCTGCTGTTCGAGCCCGCCACCCCGGCGGCCGATGCCCTGCGCACGGTGCTGGCCTTCCCCAGCACCTATTCCGTGGGGATCACCAGCCTGGGCTTCCAGGTGGTCTGGGCGACCCTGGCCCGACGCCCCGATGTGGATGTGCGGCGGCTGTTCACCGACCAGGGGGACCCACCGCACCAGAAAGGCAGGGGCGGTCTCGATCTATTCGGGCTCTCCTTGAGCTGGGAGCTGGACGGCCCTGTTCTGCTGGACCTGCTGGAGCAACAGCGCATCCCGATCTGGAGCCACGATCGCCATGAGACGGACCCGCTCGTGTTCGGCGGCGGTCCGGTGCTCACCGCCAACCCAGAACCCCTGGCCCCCTTCTTCGATGCGGTGCTGCTGGGGGATGGGGAGCTGCTGCTGCCCGCCTTCATCGACGCCGTGCAGGCGCACCGAAGCGCGCCCAGGGCCGAGCGCCTGCGGGCCCTGGCCCAGGTGCCTGGGATCTATGTGCCCTCGCTCTACGCCCCCCGCTATGGCTCCGATGGCCGGTTGCTGGCCGTTGAGCCGATCGAGCCGGGCATCCCCGCCACCGTGGCCAAGCAGACCTGGGGCGGCAACACCCTCAGCCATTCCACCGTGATCACCCCCGAGGCGGCCTGGCCCTCGATTCACATGGTCGAGGTGGTGCGCAGCTGCCCGGAGCTCTGCCGCTTCTGCCTGGCCAGTTACCTCACCCTGCCCTTTCGTACCCCCTCCCTCGACGACGGCCTGATCCCGGCGGTGGAGAAGGGGCTGGGGGCCACCCAGCGGCTGGGGCTGCTGGGGGCCTCTGTGACCCAGCACCCTCAGTTCGGAGATCTGCTGGGCTGGCTGGATGCTGACCGTTTCGATGGGATACGCCTCAGTGTGAGTTCGGTGCGGGCCGCCACGGTCACCCCCCAGCTGGGGCGGATCCTGGCCAAGCGCGGCAGCAAATCACTGACGATCGCGATCGAAAGCGGCAGCGAGCGCATGCGCCAGGTGGTGAACAAGAAGCTGAGCGGCGAGGAGATCTTCGCCGCCGCCCGTTACGCCAGAGAAGGTGGCCTCACGGGCCTGAAGCTCTACGGCATGGCCGGGCTGCCGAGTGAGGAGGAGGCGGACGTCGAGGCCACCGCCGAGCTGCTGCTGGCCCTCAAAAAAGCCACCCCCGGGCTGAGGCTGTCGCTGGGGGTGAGCACCTTCGTGCCCAAGGCCCACACACCGTTCCAATGGGAAGGGGTGCGCCCTGAGGCCGAGAAGCGCCTCAAGTTGCTGGCCAAGCGCCTCAAGCCCAGGGGCATCGAACTGCGGCCCGAGAGCTACGGCTGGAGCGTGATCCAGGCCCTGCTCTCGCGCAGCGATCGGCGCCTGGCGCCGGTGATTGCCGCCGTGCGCGGCCGCCACGAAAGCCTGGGGGGCTGGAAAAGCACCTACCGGGAGCTGGTGGAGCAGGGCCCCGAGCCAGGATCAGCCCCGCTGCCCCCCTGGGGGGAGGTGATCCACGACAGCTGGGATCCCCTGCGGGTGCTCCCCTGGGACCACCTGGAGGGTCCCCTGCCCAAGTCCACCCTCGCCGGCCATCGCCGCAGCGCCCTCGATCCGGCCGGGCCGGCCCTCGAAGCGGCGTAGGCCCGCCAGCAGGATCCAGCCGGCGACGTTGATGCGGCTGTCGTAAAAGGGCATGTCGGTGGCATGGAGGGCCACCAGCACCAGGGCCGAGGCCCACCAGGCCCGCTCGAAGACCGGGGCAGCGGTCATCCCCAGCCTCCAGGCCCGGATCAACAGCCAGAGCACCAGGCCCACCAACAGGGCCGCCACCGGCAGCCCATGGCTGAGGGCCAGATCGATCGGCAGGTTGTGGGGATGGCCATGCCAGTGGCCCGTGCGCAGGGGATAAATCACGCTGAAGGCCGCCGCCCCCCACCCCAGCCAGGGGCGCTCGGCGATCAGGCCCACGGCCACCGACCACTGGCTCAATCGCGTGATCGCCAGGGGCCGCTGACCGGCGAAGTTGGCATCGCTGAGCCGCACCCAGATCGGATCGGGCACCAGCACCCGGGCCGCGTGCTGCAGGGCCGCCGGCACCATCGGCAGGCTGGCCAGGCCCACCAGCAGCAACCCAGCCAGCAGCAGGGGCAGCAGCCAGCTCCAGGTGAGTGGCCCGGCCACCACCGGCAGCGCCAGCACCAGGGCACCCCAGGCGTTGCGGGAATCGGTGAGGTAGAGGGCCACCGCCTGGCCCAGCACCAGCAGCAGGGCAACACTCCGCAGTTTCCAGCCCAGGCGCCGCTCCAGCAGGGCCGCCAAGGCCAGGGGCCAGGCCAGCGCCAGCCAGGCACCGGCGATGTTGGCGTAGTCGAACAAGCCTGAAAGCCGTCCCGGCGGGTCACCCCCCGGCTCGATCCACCAGACCACCAGGCCGTGGAGCGATCGGAACGGACCACTCCAGCCCCACCACAGCTGGCCCAGACCGGTGAGCACCACGGGCACCGTGCCGGCCACCAGCCACAGGGCCGCCTTGCGCCGGGCAGCGGCCGTGGCCACGTAGGGCTGGAAGCCCCAGAACGCCCAGAAGAAGGGCACCCAGTTGCCCAGGCCCACCCAGGCCAGCCAACCGCTGCTGGCCGTGAAGCAGCCCAGCACCATCAGGGCGGCGGCCAGCACCAGCAGGCGGTTCACCCGGTCGCGCCAGAACGGCTCCCGGCCGCGGCTGCCCAGCACCAGCGCCAACAGCAGCAGCAGGGAGCCGAACAGGGCGCTGGAGGCGAGCAGCAACAGACCCAACTGGAAGCATCGCCAGCCCAGGGGATGGGCCTGGGGAGGCCGCTCCGCCAGCAGCTGGCGACCCCAGCGCGCCCTGATCAACTCGAACCGCCCCATACCGACCGGCCCCTCATCTCTCAATCGAACACCGCCGTGCGGCCCCGGTAGACCATCACCTGGCGCCGCAGGTGCAGGCGCAGGGCCCGGGCCAGGGCCAAGCGCTCGGTGTCGCGGCCCTTGCGGATCAGATCATCCACCTCATCGCGGTGGCTCACACCCACGGTGGCCTGGGCGATGATCGGGCCGCCGTCAAGGTCTTCACTGACGTAGTGGGCCGTGGCGCCGATCAGTTTCACACCCCGCTCCCAGGCCCGGTGGTAGGGCTGGGCGCCCTTGAACGCGGGCAGGAAGGAATGGTGAATGTTGATCACCCGCTGAAAGGCCTCCGGGGCGTCGAAGCGCTGCAGGAAAGCAGGACTGATCACCTGCATGTACTTGGCCAGCACCACCAGTTCGATCCCCTCATCGGCCAGCAACTCCAGCTGACGCTGCTCCACCAGCTCCCTGGTGGCGGCACTGATCGGCAGATGCTCGAAGCGGGCACCGAAATCCTCCGCCAGCGGCCGCAGGTCGCCGTGGTTGGAGATCACCAGCGGCACCTGCATCGGCAACTCGCCGGCGCGGGTGCGCCAGAGCAGGTCCACCAGACAGTGGTCCTGCTTGCTCACGAAGATCGCCACCCGGGGCGTCTCGTCGGAGAAATGGACCTGACCCACCCCCTCGAGCCGCTGGGCCAGGGCCGAGGTGGCGGGCACGATCGCTTCGCGCGGCAAACCGAATCCCTCGAGCTGCCATTCGATCCTGCTCAGGAACAGACCCGCCCCCAGGTCGGTGTGGTGGTCGGCATGGCGGATGTTGCCGCCGTTGGCCGCCACCCAGCCTGAGAGCTCACTCACCAACCCCGGACGATCCGGGCAAATCAACTGAAGGATGGCCGTGGGATCGCTCATCGCTTCCCTCCGGACAGTTGCTGAAGCATCGGGGCATTGTGCCGGTTACCGCCGTTAAAGTCGCCCAGCTCGTCCCCCCCCCATGGCCGCCCTGCTGGTTTCGACCGTTCGACACTTCCTGGCCATCGGCCTCGCGGTGGTGCTCAGTTTCGCTCTGGCGGCCTGCTCCGGTGAACCTTCCAAACCACCCACCATCAGCTCCGCCGATCTGGCGGTGATCCAGCGCCAGGCCGAAGGCTTCCTGGCCTCCCGCAACGAGCTCACCGAACTGGCCACCCTGGTGAACGACAAGAACTGGGTCTTCACCCGCAACTTGATCCATGGCCCCTTCCAGGAGATGGGGCGGCAGATGCTGTACATCAACCAACGCCTGCTGCCGGCCGATCGCCCCTCGGCCGACCTGCTGGCGGCCCAGGTCAAGAGCTCCCTGGCCCAGCTGGATGAGGCGGCCCGCCTGCAGGACGGTGAGCGCCTGCGCAAGGCCTACATCCAGGTGGCGAGCGGCATCGGTCGCTATGCCCAGGTGCTGCCCCAGGAAGTGAAGACGGCCCTCAACCAGGTGTGAGCATGGCCCCCCCGCCGGCCGCCGCCCGTTCGGTGGTGGTGATCGGCGGGGGGTTCGTCGGCCGTTGCTGCGCCTGGCTTCTGAGCCGGCGGGGCCACGAGGTACAGCTGATCGATGGGGGCCAGCCGGCGGGCGTGAGAGGGGGCAGCGAAGCCGCCCTTGGGCTGCTGATGGCCGACGTCTACCGGCGCCGCAGTGGCCGGGGCTGGCGCCTGCGCCAACACTCCCTGGCGCTGCTGGAGCAATGGCAGGGCCTGCTGGCGGCGGCGGGCCAGCCGGTGGAATTGCGGCGAGGTCTGCTGCTGCTGGCCCATGACGGCGACGACTGGCAGAGGCAGCAGGCCCTGGTGTGCCGCAGCGGAGCCAGCGGGCCGCCGCTGGAACTGCGCACGGCCTCCGCACTCGAAGGGCTGGAGCCCGCCCTGCCCCGCGGCGCCCTGGGGGGGATCTGGTCCCCCCGTGACGGCCAGCTCGATCCCAGCCGCTGGGGTGAAGCGCTGGAGTGCGATGGCCGCGCCCATGGCCTGAACCTTCAGCACGAACCGGTGGAGCACCTCGAGCCCGCCCCAGGTCCATCGGGCCGCTGGCGGATACGGATGGCCGGCGGCGCGCAGCTGAGCGCCGACAAGATCGTGGTGGCGGCCGGGCTGGGCAGCGCCCCCCTGCTGGAAACGCTGGGGATCGAACTCCCCCTGGAGCCCGTGCTGGGCCAGGCCCTGGAACTGGAACTGGCAGCCTCAACCCCCGAGCTCTGGCCAGGATCACTGGTCTGGCGAGGGATCAACCTGGTGCCCCGGCCCCAGCGGCGGCTCTGGATCGGGGCCACCCTGGAGCCGGGCGAGAGCGCCAGCCCCGATGCGCTGACCAACCTGGCCAACCTGCAGGGTGACGCCCCGACCTGGCTGCGTCAGGCCAGCACCGTGCGCCAGTGGCAGGGGCTTCGGGTGCGACCCGTGGGCCAGCCGGCCCCGGTGCTGATCGAACCGAGGCCCGGGCTACTGGTGAGCACCGGTCATTACCGCAACGGCATCCTGCTGGCACCGGCCAGCGCCGCCTGGGTGGCCGAGCAGATCGAAGCATGAAAAAAGCCCCCGCCGGAGCGGGGGCTGATCTGGATCGCTGGGACCCCGGCGAACCCGAGGGCTTACTTGCTCTCGGTGAACTCGGCGTCGATCACGTCGTCGCTGGCGGCACCGCTGCCGTTGGCGCCCGGTTGGGGGCCGGCCCCATCGGCTCCTGCCGCTCCCGCCTGCTGGTACACCGAAGCACCGGCGGCGTAAAGGGCCTGCTGAAGTTGCTCCAGCACGGTCTTGATGGCGGTGTAGTCCTCTTTTTCGAGGGCCTCCTTGAGCTGCTTGGACAGATCCTCCACCTTGGCCTTGTCTTCGGCGGCCACCTTGTCCCCCAGTTCGCCGAGTTGCTTCTCGGACTGGTAGATGAGGGTTTCGGCCTGGTTCTTGAGGTCGATGCGCTCGCGCTTCTCCTTGTCGGCGGCCGAGTTGGACTCAGCGTCCTTGACCATCTTCTCGACCTCGTTCTCACTGAGGGTGGAGGCGCCGGTGATCGAGATGCTCTGCTCCTTGCCGCTGCCCTTGTCCTTGGCCGTGACGCTGAGGATGCCGTTGGCGTCGATGTCGAAGGTGACTTCGATCTGGGGCACGCCACGGGGGGACGGGGGAATGCCGTCGAGACGGAAGGTGCCGAGGCTCTTGTTGTCGCTGGCCATTTCACGCTCGCCCTGGAGCACGTGGATCTCCACGTTGGTCTGACCATCGACGGCGGTGGAATAGACCTCGGACTTCTTGGTCGGGATGGTGGTGTTGCGGGTGATCATCTTGGTCATCACGCCGCCCAGGGTTTCCACGCCCAAGGAGAGCGGGGTGACATCCAGAAGCAGGATGTCCTTGACCTCGCCGGCCAGCACACCGCCCTGGATGGCGGCACCCACGGCCACCACCTCATCGGGGTTCACCGTCTGGTTGGGGTCCTTGCCGGTGACGCGCTTGACCAGCTCCAGCACCGCCGGGATGCGGGTGGAACCACCCACCATCACCACTTCGTCGAGTTCGCTGGAGGCGAGCTTGGCGTCCTTGAGGGCTTGCTCCACCGGCACCCTGCAGCGGTCAATGAGCTTGGAGGCCAGCTCCTCGAACTTGGCCCGGGTCAGGGTGAGGTCGAGGTGCTTGGGCCCCTCCGGCGTCGCCGTGATGAAGGGCAGGTTGATCTCGGCCTGGGTGGCGCTGGAGAGTTCGATCTTGGCCTTCTCAGCCGCCTCGGTGAGGCGCTGGAGGGCCTGCTTGTCCTGGCGCAGGTCGATGCCCTCGTTGGACTTGAAGCTGGCGGCCAGGTAATCGACGATCACCTTGTCAAAGTCGTCGCCACCCAGGTGGGTGTCGCCGCTGGTGGAGAGCACCTCGAAGACGCCATCGCCCACCTCGAGCACGGAGACGTCGAAGGTGCCGCCGCCGAGGTCGAAGACCAGGATCCGTTCGTTGCTCTTCTTGTCGAGGCCGTAGGCCAGCGCCGCCGCCGTGGGCTCGTTGATGATGCGCAGCACCTCAAGGCCGGCGATCTTGCCGGCGTCCTTGGTGGCCTGGCGCTGGGAGTCGTTGAAGTAGGCGGGAACGGTGATCACCGCCTGGGTGACGGTTTCACCGAGGTACTTGCCAGCGTCTTCGGCGAGCTTGCGCAGCACCTGGGCGCTCACCTCCTCGGGGGCGAACTGCTTGTTCAGCACCGGGCACTTCACCTTCACATTGGCGCCCGCCTTCTCAACCCCGTAGCTGACTTCCTTGGATTCCTCGTTGACCTCATCGACGCGGCGGCCGATGAAGCGCTTGACGGAATAGAAGGTGTTCTCAGGATTCATGACCGCCTGGCGCTTGGCGATCTGGCCCACCAGCTGGTCCTGGTTCTTGGTGTAGGCCACCACCGAGGGCGTGGTGCGGAAGCCCTCGGCATTGGCGATCACGGTGGGCTTGCCGCCCTCCATCACCGCAACGCAGCTGTTCGTGGTGCCAAGGTCAATTCCGACAACTTTGCCCATCGGGGCCCTCCTTTGGAACGGGTGGTTTGAACTGGATGCATCCTCCACACCAGGGGCCTGCCCAGGCGAGGTGTGGTTCCCGAACCGTTCCCGTACGGTGCCTGGAGAGGAGCCCGCAGAGGAGCCCGGGCCGATGCCCCCAACCATCGATGGAGCCACAGCCCTGGTGGGCGTTCTCGGGGACCCGGTGGGTCACTCGCTCTCACCGGCGATGCACAATGCCGCCCTGGCGGAGCTGGGGCTGAACTGGGCCTACCTGGCCCTGCCGACGCCGGCGGCAGAACTGGCCGCTGTGTTGCGCGCCCTCGAAGCCCTCGATTGCCGTGGCCTCAACGTCACCCTGCCCCACAAACAGGCGGCGGCGGAACTGGCGGACGCGCTCAGTCCCCTGGCCCGGCGACTGGGGGCCGTCAACACCCTGGTGCGCCGGGCCGAGGGAGGCTGGATGGGCACCAACACTGATGTGGAGGGGTTCCTCGCGCCCCTGCGGGACGGGAACGGACCTGCTCCGTGGCGGGGCCAACGCGCCCTGGTGCTGGGCTGCGGCGGCAGCGCCCGGGCCGTGGTCGCCGGCTGCGCTGAACTGGATCTCGAGCGGATCAGCGTGGCGGGGCGCCGGGCCGCAAGCCTGGAGCCCTTCATCGAGAGCTGCCGCCCCTGGGCCCCAGGCATCGAAGCCCTGGCCTGGGACGACAGCGATGACCCCGGCGACGGCCCCCTTTCCAGCGCCGTGGCCCAGGCCGATCTGGTGGTCAACACCACGCCCCTGGGCATGGCCGCAGCGGAGGATCCGGCGGCGGCCCAGCGCTGCCCCCTCACCCCCGGCCAGCTGGATCGGCTGCGTCCCGGCGTGGTGGTCTATGACCTGATCTACACCCCCCGGCCCACCCGGCTGCTGCGGGAAGCGGCGGCCCGGGGCGGCCGCGGCCTCGACGGCCTGGAGATGCTGGTGCAGCAGGGGGCCGCGGCCCTGCGGCTCTGGAGCGGCCTGCAGCAGGTGCCGGTGGAGACGATGCGCCGGGCGGCCCTGGACCGGCTGGAGGGGCCCTAGCCTCAGGCGACCACAACGGGTCCCATGGCGGAACCACCGATCTGGCAGCGGCTGCTGGCGCTGCTGGCCTACCTGCTGCCCTGGAGCGAGGGGGTGCCCTTCGGACGCTCCCTTTACGGGATGTTTCCCGCCTTGCAGTGGCTCAGCCTGCCGGTGATCCCTGTGGTGATGCTGCAGCAGCTGGTGCCCTTCGGCGGCTTCCTGTTGTTCCTGCTGCTGTTCCTGGCGGTGGTGCGCAACCCGAAGGTGCCCTACTTCATCCGCTTCAACGTGCTGCAGGCGATCCTGCTGGACATCGTGCTGGTGCTGCTCACCCTGGCCTTCAACGTGCTGCTCACCCCCCTGGGGGCCAGCTTCGCGATCCGCACCCTGAGCAACACCGTCTACCTGGGCACCCTGGTGCTGGTGCTGTTCGCCGCCGTGCAGTGCTTGCGCGGTAAGGAGGCCGACATTCCCACCGTCTCGGAGGCCGTGCGCATGCAGCTCTACTGAGAACCGGCGCCCCGCAGGAAGCTGAGGCTGGGGCTGGCGATCAGGCGCCGCGATAGGGTCATCAATCCGTCGCTGATCAGGCCCATGGCCGATCGGCCTCATCCCCCTCGGCCCGCCCCGCGCCGGCCAGAGTCCTCAACGGAGATTCCATGTCCGAGCTTTATTACGAGACCATGTACATCCTTCGCCCGGACATCCCGGAGGAGGAGGTCGAAACCCATGTCAACAAGTACCGCGACCTGGTGACCGAGGCCGGCGCCGAGGTCTACGAGTCACAGATGCGGGGCAAGCGTCGCCTGGCCTACACGATCGCCAAGCACAAGGAAGGGATCTACGTGCAGCTCACCCACAACGGGGACGGCCAGCAGGTGATCGCCCTGGAGCGAGCCATGCGCCTGAGTGAAGACGTGATCCGTTACCTCACCGTCAAGCAGGACGGTCCGGTGCCCCCGCCACGCACCGGCAGCGTGCCCGTGGCCACCACCTCCACCACAGAGGAAGCGACCGCCGCCGCCGTAGAGGCCTGAGCTGAATGGTTGGCCGTTGGCCTGGAGCCAAGTGCTGGCCTGCCTTGTGGGCGGGCCAACCATCCGATACCGTCCGCGCATGTTCCCGGACGATGGCCACCGCGCCCCGGTCCCCCGTTGGGGCCGGCCCCTGCTGAAGGCCTGTTCATCACCAGAAGCTGACGCGGTTGCGTCATCACCGCCCCGTGATGTGGGGGATGATGGAAGGCCTTCGGGATGGACGCTCGCCTTGGTCACCACCCCATTCACTCAGCCGTCGGCCCGCGAAGCCCTGCTCCGCGACCTGGAAGCCACCCGCCATCAGGTGGCGGAACTGGAAACGCTGCTGGCGGAGCTGCCCGCCATCTTTGAGCGCAAGTTCCAGCAGCAACTGCAGCCGGTGCAGGAGCGCACCAGGCTGCTGGCGGAGGAGCATCAGGCCCTGCGGGAGCAGGCCCGTTTCGCCCTGCAGGGAGCGGCCGAAGGCCAGCCCCCACAGCTGCCTTTCCCCAACGGCTTGGGTTCCTGGACCCGCAAACTGCTCAAGGGCCACAGCTCCGACAGCTCGGCGGCCTGAGCTGCCTTCAGGCCGCAACAAGTCTTCAGCGGCGGCGCTGGGCCGCCCAGAGCCGGGTGGGCAGCCCCCAGACATAGATGAATCCCTCGGCGGCCCGATGGTCGAAACGATCGCCTGAGCCGTAGGTGGCCATGTCGCTCACGTACAGGCTGTCGCTGGCGCTGCGGCGGCCGACCACGGTGGCGTTGCCCTTGTGCAGCTTGACCCGCACCGTGCCGTTGACGCTGGTCTGGGTGCGGTCGAGGAAGCCATCGAGGGCCTCCTTGAGGGGTCCGAACCAGAGGCCCTGATACACCAGGTCGGCCCAGCTGGCTTCGATCTGGCGCTTGTACCGCTGCACATCGGCGGCGAGGGTGAGCGATTCGAGTTCCTGGTGGGCACGGATCAGCAGCAGCAGGCCGGGGGTTTCGTAGATCTCCCGGCTCTTGATGCCCACCACCCGGTTCTCCACCATGTCGAGCCGGCCGAAACCATGCAGGCCGGCCAGCTCATTGGCCCGGCGGATCAGACTGACCGGATCGAGGCGCACCCCATCAACGCTCACGGGATTGCCCGCCTCGAAACCGATCTCGACCACCTGGGGAGCATCGGGGGCGTTCTCAACAGAGCGGGTGAGGGCGTAGATCTCCTCGGGGGGCTCCACATCGGGATCCTCCAGGGGGCCGGCCTCGATGCTGCGTCCCAGCAGGTTGAGATCGATGGAATAGGGCGAGCCCTTGCTCACGGGCGACGGGATGCCGCAGCGCTCTCCGTAGGCGATCGTTTCCTCGCGGCTCATGCCCCACTCGCGGGCGGGGGTGAGCACCTTGAGCTCAGGGGCGAGGGCGCCGATGGCCACATCGAAGCGCACCTGATCGTTGCCCTTGCCGGTGCAGCCATGGGCCACCGCATCGGCCCCCACCTCCCTGGCGACCTCCACCAGGCGCCGGGCGATCAGCGGGCGGGCCAGGGCGGTGGAGAGGGGGTAGCGACCCTCGTAGAGGGCGTTGGCGCGGATGGCGGGGAAGGCGAACTCGGTGATGAACGGTTCGATCAGATCGTCCACGATCGACTGGCTGGCGCCGGAATCGAGCGCCTTCTGGCGAATCGGCTCCAGTTCATCCCCCTGGCCCAGATCGGCGGCGAAGGTGATCACCTCCTCGACACCCCATTCCTGCATCAAGTAGGGGATGCAGACGCTGGTGTCCACACCTCCTGAATAGGCCAGCACCGCCTTCTTCGCCCGACCCATCAACCCTGCTCCCCTTCGCAATCCGACGATTCTCCCCCGCCGCCCTCCAGCCCACCGTTCGGGAGGGCGCCGAGCGCCCGGGCGGGCCAGCGCAGCACCAGCACCAGGGCGATCAGCGCCGGGGGGCCCAACACCAGCGCCATCACCAGCCACGGCTGGATGGGCAGTCGTTCCGGCCAGCGCTGGCCCGCCCAGCCCAGCAGCGCACTCAGCCCCAGGGCCGCGAGCCACACCAGGGCCAGCTCAGCCCACTTGCGCAGCGGCAGCTGCGAGTTGCTGGTGGTGATCGACACAGGAAGTGGCTCCGCTAAGGTCGTGGATTGGTCACCAGGACCCAGCGAGCCCGAGGGCGTTCATGAGCATTCTCGATACCATCAATCCCTCATTGACACGCTATCGGCGCGATGAGCCAGCTCCGGTGCTGCCCTTGCGGGAAGAGCCCGATCTGCTCAGCTGGCTGGAGGCCAGCGGCCGGCTCGTGGCGGATGAGGAAGCCGCCGCTCCCGATGTGAGCACGGTGGAAGAGGAGGAACTCTCGGCGCTGATGGGCGAGAAGGAGGATTACAACCAGGCCGACGAGCCCGCCGAGGAGAACTGGGAAGACTGAAATCCCGTGGCCTAGGGTCCCGCCGAGGCGAGAGCCACGAGCTCCGCCGCACTTGAGGAGATTCGCCGCCTTGGCCACCCCGACTTCGACCTCCAAGGCCGCCAACAGCCCCATGGCGGCGGTTCTGGCCCTGCTGTTGCTGCTGGGTTGCCTGCTGAGCGATGGTCTGGCCAGAGCCCCCCAGCTCACCCCTCCGCTGCTGATCGCGGCGCTGATCACCGCTCTGCTGGGCCTCTGGGGCGTCCCGCGGCTGCGGGCGCTCAAACTGGGCCAGGTGATCCGCCAGGAGGGGCCCCAGGCCCATCACGGCAAGGCGGGGACCCCCACCATGGGGGGCCTGTTGGTGGTGCCAGTGGGGGTGATCGTGGGGGGGCTGGTGGCCCCCAGCGATCCGCGCCTGGTGGCTGTGGCCGCCCTGAGCCTGGCCTTTCTGGCGATCGGCGGCCTCGATGACTGGCGCAGCCTCACCAAACGCACCAACACCGGCCTGAGTCCCAAGGGCAAACTGCTGCTCCAGGCCCTGGCGGCGCTGATCTTCCTGGCTGTGGCGGCCCACCAGGGTTGGATCGCCGGCGATGTGGCCCTGCCCCTGGGCTGGGTGCTGCCCCTGGGCCTGCTGATCTGGCCCCTCGGCCTGTTCGTGGTGCTGGCCGAAAGCAACGGCACGAACCTCACCGATGGCCTCGACGGGCTGGCGGCCGGCTGCGGCGCCGTGGTGTTCACCGGTCTCGGGCTGCAGCTGATGCTGCGCGGCCACGAAGGCGACCCCGCCCTGGCGGGCTTCAGCGCCGCCATGGCCGGAGCCTGGCTGGGCTTCCTGGTGCACAACCGCCATCCGGCCCGGGTGTTCATGGGCGACACCGGTTCGCTGGCCATGGGCGCGTCCCTGGCGGCGATCGCCCTGCTCAGCAACAGCCTCTGGCCGCTGCTGCTGATGGGCGGGGTGTTCCTGGCCGAATCCCTCTCCGTGATCGTTCAGGTGTGGGTGTTCAAGGCCACCAAAGGGCCCGATGGCCAGGGGAAACGGGTGCTGCGCATGGCGCCCCTGCATCACCACTTCGAGCTCGGGGGCGCCAGCGAGCAGCAGGTGGTGGTGGGCTTCTGGGCCACATCCCTGCTACTAGTGATGGCAGGACTTGTGCTGCTGCCCTGAACGCCGATGGCCTATTTCATCTGGAAGGACGCTGGCCTCAGCTCCGACTGCGCCAGCCTCGAGGCCATGGCGGCCCGCTTCGAGGAGACGGCGGCACTGATGCGGCGCATGGCCGCCGAGGGCTTCCGCCTGGAGCGCCGCCATGACGGCCAGCACATCAGCCACAGCGACTCCCAACTGTTCGCCGACTACGGCTTCATCGATGAGGAGCCCCCGGTGAAGCAGCTGGGGCTGATCCCCGACCCTCAGGGCTGAGGGGGGCCTGGGCGGCGCAGCAGTCCCACCACCCAGACGACCACGAAGGCCAGGGAGGAAACCCCCAGGTAGATCAGGGTCCACTTCTGGA
This sequence comes from Cyanobium sp. ATX 6F1, assembly GCF_024346315.1. Lineage (NCBI taxonomy): Bacteria > Bacillati > Cyanobacteriota > Cyanophyceae > Synechococcales > Prochlorococcaceae > Cyanobium > Cyanobium sp. ATX 6F1. The sequence continues at coordinate 102,971 of NZ_JAGQCS010000007.1, read as the reverse complement.
GATCGGCGATGTTCCAGCCAAAGATCAGGCCCTGGGCCGCATCACCGGCGGTGGAGAAGGCCAGGGTGGGCACCGCCAGCAGTGCATCGGGCCAAGGCTGCAACACCATCGTGATCGGGCGGCCCGCCGGAGGAAGATCAGGCCAGTATCCCGCCAGAGAGCGCTCGATCCATGGCCAGCACCACCTTCCCCCGCACCCTGATGCTTCTCGGCAGCGGCGAACTGGGCAAGGAGGTGGCGATCGCCGCCCAGCGCCTCGGCTGCCGGGTGATCGCCGTCGATCGCTACGCCGGCGCCCCGGCGATGCAGGTGGCCCAGGTGGCCGAGGTGGTGGCCATGGGGGATCCGGAGGCCCTCAAGGCGGTGGTGCGGCGCCACCGGCCCGACCTGGTGATCCCAGAGATCGAGGCCCTGGCGGTGGACGCCCTGGCCGAACTGGAGGCTGAAGGCCTCACCGTGATCCCCACGGCCCGGGCCACCGCCGTGACCATGAACCGCGACCGCATCCGGGACCTGGCCGCCCGGGAACTGGGACTGCGCACGGCCCGCTTTGCCTACGCCAGCAGCGCCGCCGAACTGGCCGCCGCCGCCGAGGGCCTCGGCTGGCCGGTGGTGGTCAAGCCGGTGATGAGCTCCTCGGGCAAGGGCCAGAGCGTGGTGGAGGCCCCGGGCGGCATCGAAGCGGCCTGGGAGGCGGCCCTGGCCGGCGCCCGGGGCGCGGGGGCGAAGGTGATCGTGGAGGAATTCCTGCGCTTCGAGCTCGAGATCACCCTGCTCACCGTTCGCCAGTGGCAGGGCCCAACGCTGTTTTGCCCGCCGATCGGCCACCTGCAGGAGCGGGGCGACTACCAGTGCAGCTGGCAGCCGGCTGAACTGGGCGAGGCGCAGCTGGCCACCGCCCAGGCCATGGCCCGCAGGGTGACGGATCACCTGGGGGGCGCCGGCCTGTTCGGAGTGGAGTTCTTCCTCTGTGGCGATCCCGGCCAGGAGGAGGTGGTGTTCTCCGAGCTCTCCCCCCGGCCCCACGACACCGGCCTGGTGACCCTGGTGGGCCAGAACCTGAGCGAATTCGAGCTGCACCTGCGGGCGGTGCTGGGTCTGCCGATCCCCGAGATCCGCTCCACCGGAGCCGCCGCCAGCCGGGTGATCCTGGCGGATCGGGCCCTGGAGCGGGTGGCCTTCGAAGGGGTGGCCGAAGCCCTGATGGAGCCAAGCACCCAGGTGTTGCTGTTCGGCAAGCCCGAGGCCCGGCCCCTGCGTCGCATGGGGGTGGCCCTGGCCAGCGGCCGCGACCGGGCCGAGGCCCAGGGCCGGGCGGACCGGGCCGCCGCCCGGGTGCAGGTGGTGGCAGCGCCCTGAACCCTCTGGCCCCACGGGGTTGCGCCCTTTATGGTGCGTCGATCGGACCCCCCCATGAGCCAGGCCCAACCCCGACCTAGCAGCAGCAGCGGCCGCCCCGCGGGTGGCAAGGTCCAAAAGCTGCGAGCCAAGGACCGGCTGGATCTCCCCTTCGCCGTGGATCCCGGCAGCCTGCCCAACGGGGCCAGCCCTTCGCGCTCACGGGGCACGGTGGCGGTCAAGACCCGCCCACGCAAGACAGGCAAGCTCCCCTTGCTTCCCTTCGGCCTGGGCCTGGTGATCGGCGCCGCCCTGGCTGGTCCGATCCCCCAGCTGCTGGGGCCAGCGCTGGCGGGACTGCACCAGGGCTCCCAACTACTGGGCTCCGTGGTCAGCCCCGCCTACAAGGGGCGCATTCTGGTGATGGGCACCGACCAGGTGGCCACCAACACCGATGTCATGTTCACGGCCCAGCTCAAGGAGGGCCGCACGGAACTCACCCAGGTGCCCCGGGACACCTACATCGAATCTGAGACCTACGGGGTGCTCAAAGCCAATGCCCTCTTCGCCGCCGGGGGGATGCCGGCCGTGGAGCAGGAGCTGGGCAAGCTGCTCGGTGCGCCCCTGGAGCGCTACCTGATCGTCAACCTCGATGCCGTGCAGCACCTGGGCGACGCCCTGGGGGGCGTGGAGGTGGAGGTGCCGAAACGGATGGTTTACTCCGACAGCCGCCAGGGGCTTTACATCGATCTCTATCCCGGCCGACAGCTGCTCAAGGGCAACGATCTGGAGGGGTTCCTGCGCTTCCGTCACGACGAGCTGGGGGACCTGGGCCGCATGGAACGGCAGAAGCTGGTGCTCGCCGAGGTGTTCCGCAAGCTGGCCCAGCCCAGCGTTCTGGCACAGCTGCCCCAACTGCTGCGGATCGCCGGCCAGGACATCAAGACCAACCTCTCACCCGTGGAACTGGGCAACCTCCTGGCGACGCTCCGCACCACCAAGCTGGCCACCACCCGGCTCTCAGGCCAGCCCTTCTGGCACGACGACGTGAGCTACTGGATGCCCGATCTCAACCCAAACCACGCGGCCTACGTGAGCCAGGAGCCACGGCCCTGAGTCCGTTGAAGCTGGCGATGGAGAGGATCTTCCCGCGCCCCCCCTGCCGAGGGGCGTAAGGCAAACACGACGGGGGAGCGAGGCGGCAGCAGCGGGAAGCCGCCGCCAGATAGGCGCTCACATGGGCCTCCCAGCTGAACAGCCGGATCACCGCCTCCAGCCCGTCATCGCGCCAGCGGCGCCAGCGGGCCGGATCACCCAGGGCCAACTCAAGGGCCTTCTGCAGGTCCTTGAGGTCACTGACATCCACCAGCAAACCGTTGCGGCAGCAGGCCACGATCTCCCGGGGTCCGCCGTCGTCGGTGGCCACCACCGGCAGGCCCGAGGCCGCCGCCTCCAGCAGGGTGAGGCCAAAGGGTTCGCTCAAGGCCGGGTTCACGAACACACCCCTCCGGCGGGCCGCCCAGCGGTAGAAATCAGGAATCTGGGCGGCACTGTGGTGCTTGGGGTAGGCGATCAGGCCATAGAGATCAAAGCGATCGATCAGCTCGAACATCTGCTGGAACAGGTCCCGCTGCTGCTTTTCCAGCAGGCGGGGATCCTGCCGGCAGCCCAGCACCAGCACCAGGTTGTGGCGCTGCCGCAGCAGTTCTGAGCGACCGAAGGCCTCGATCAAGGCCAGGATGTTCTTGCGCCGGTCGGCGCGGCAGATCGCCAGCAACGGAGGTCGCTCGGGCTCGCGCAGGAAAGGTTGCAGCAGCGCGGCTACGGCGGCTTCTCCGGTCGGGGGGGCGCCGGATCCTGGGAGGTCCTCGCCCTCGGGATGGAACCGCTTCAGGTCGACCCCCGGCGGAATCACCTCCACCCGTTCGGATCGAAAGTGGCCATAGCGGGCGTACTGATGGTCCGCCTCCTGGAGGCTGCTGGTGACCACCAGCAGGGCCTGGGCCAGGGCCAGCTCTTCGGCCTCGATGCGTTGGCTGATGGCATAGAGCCGCTCGATCTGATCGTGGTCGGCGCCACTGGCCAACAGCCGCCGCAGCTTTTCCCGTCCCAGGGAATGACCCGTGAACACCAGCGGGATCCCCAGCCGCCGGCTCACGAGGGCCCCCACGTAGCCGGCATCGGCGTAGTGGGCATGGATCCAATCGGGGTAACGCGCCTGGGTGCTCAGATGGGCCACCAGGCTGTCGGCCAGCTGGTCGAGATGGGGCCAGAGCAGCTCCTTGCGCAGGTAGCGCTTAGGGCCACAGGGGAAGCGCAGGATCGCCGCACCGGGCGCCAGTGCCTCGATCGGCCGGGCGTAGTCCGCCGAAAGGCGACGGTCGTCGATCAACCGGGTGACCACCTCCAGCCGCTCCACTTCTGGCCGTGCGGCCAGGGCTTGCGCCAGTTCGAGCACGTAGGTGGTCTGGCCGCCGGTGTCGGCATCCCGCCCCAACTCCAGGTCACGGCCGCGAAACAGACCGTGGAGATGAAGATGTAGGAGGTAGAGCCCCACCCGAAGCCGGCGCCGTCTCCCCATCGATAGCGGGGTTTAGCCGCCTCGACGGCTTCAGCCCCATCGGCCCCGAGCCGGCCTGTGCTCCTTCAGGGGGTCCAGCCCTTGAGCTGAGCGGTGACATCGGCCAGGGGAATCGTGGCATCACCCCAGCCGTTCGGCGGCAGCAAAGACGGGGCCGACGGACCGGGAACGGCGGCCGCCCCAGCGGCAAAGGCCCCGTTAACCCAGGCCAGAATCAGGCCCCGCAGCGCTCCTCCGGCCTCTGCGTAAGGGGATCCCAGGTTGAAGTGATCACCGCCCTTGGCCAGCACCAGCCGGTGACCACCTCCGAGGGCGCGGGCCTCATTGGCCATGGGAACAATCGCTTCGGGCCCCGCAGGGACGACGAAATCCCGGCTACCACTCACCAGCAGCACCCGGGCGTTCATGGCTTTGGCCGCGCCAGCGGAAAAGAGCAGCGACATGGGCGGGCTGACCGCCACCACCGCCTTGACGCGGGGATCGCTCAGTCCAGCCCGATCGGCGGAGCTCAGGAAACTGCACTGCAACACCCAGCTGAGGTTGCGGGAAGGGTTCATCACATCCCCGCAGAACTTCTGCAGCATGGCCGCACTGGGGGTGGCACCGGCCAGCTGCAGCGCTGTGGTGGCCCCCCAGGATTGGCCGAGCACCACCACGGAATCGGTCTTCAGGCCTGGCGGTAACCCCAGCTTTCCGGCGGCCGCCCCGTCGATCAGGGCGCTGACATCCATGGGCCGCTGCCGCAACTCGGCCGGCCCTGGGGGCGGCATCTTGCCTGAGAGCATGGCCTGCTGCTGGCTCTTGTCGCTGCCGGGGTGGTATGGCATCAGCACGGTGTAGCCATGGCTGGCCAGGTGACGGGCCCAACCCTCAAAACTCGCAGGGCTGTCCCAGAGACCGTGGGAGATCAGTGCCAGGCGGCCATTGGCCCCCTGGGTGGGGCTGATCACCACCAGCCTCAGGGGCTCCGGCCGGTAAGGCACAGAAAGGCTCGCCTCACGGCGCTGCACCGTCAGGGGCCCGGGCTTGCTGAGGGCCGGGCTCACGCTGCCCGCCGGCTGGGCCGCCAGCAGGCGATCGGCTGGCTGCTGTTGGCTGGCGAGGCGCTTGAGAGCGAACAGCCCGCGCTCCAGGTCGATCGAGGCGGTCGTCCCCGGCATCGCCTGGAGCACCTTGAGCATGGTGAGGGTGCCCTTGGCGCTCGCCTGCTGAAGCGCCGACTCCAGGGCCATGCTGGTGAGGTTGATCGGCACGCCATCCACACCGATCAGGGCGGACACGAGCAATAGGGCCTGCGAGACCAGCGGGGAACCTACCGACTCGCTCATCACAGCCTTGGTCCGCAAGGGGAGGGGTGAATTGAGCAGCTCCACCAACTTCAGGCCGATGGCGCCATTGCTGGCCTGATTCAGCTGGGCCAGGTCGCTGGTGCCGGCCAACAGCCGATCAGGATTGCTCAGCTCGCTGAGCTTGATGGTGAAGTTGGTGTCCAGCAGCGGCATGCGCAGCTGGATCTCCTCCAGGGCCGCCGCAGGCTGGGCAGCGCCGGCCAACAGGGCCCCGGATGCCAGTGCCAGCGCCAGGGCGCGGTGAGTGCGATGGAGCAGGGTCATCGGGGGCTTCAGGCGACGGCAGGCTCGGGCGGATGCTGGGCGAGCACCTGCTTGAGATAGCGACCAGTGTGGCTGGTTGGGTGCAGAGCCACCTCCTCGGGGGTGCCACAGACAACGATCTCACCGCCCTTGTCGCCGCCTTCGGGGCCCAGGTCGATCAGCCAATCGGAGCAGCGGATCACATCGAGGTTGTGCTCGATCACCACGATCGAATTGCCCTTGTCGACCAGGCGCTGCATCACGTCCATCAGCTTGTGCACGTCGTAGAAGCTCAAGCCCGTGGTGGGCTCATCAATCAGATAGAGCGTTTTGCCCGTGGCGCGCTTGGAGAGCTCGGTGGCCAGCTTCACCCGCTGGGCTTCCCCTCCTGAGAGCGTCGGCGCGGGCTGGCCCAGCTTGATGTAGCCCAGGCCCACATCCACCAGCGTGCGCAGCCGATCCGCCGCCTGGGGAATGGCGGAGAACACCTCGGCGGCCTGCTCCACCGTCATCTCGAGCACGTCGGCGATGGTGTGGCCCTTGTAGGCCACCTGCAGCGTCTCGCGGTTGTAGCGGGCCCCCTTGCAGACATCGCACTGCACGTAGACATCGGGCAGGAAGTTCATCTCGATCACGTTCACCCCCTGGCCGCTGCAGGCCTCGCAGCGACCGCCCTTGACGTTGAAACTGAACTGGCCCACCTGGTAACCACGGGCCTTGGCCTCAATCGTGGCGGCGAACACCTGGCGGATCGGATCGAAGGCGCCGGTGTAGGTGGCCGGGTTGGAGCGGGGGGTGCGCCCGATCGGGCTCTGGTCGATCACGATCACCTTGTCCACCGACTGGATCCCCCGCAGTTCCTCGAGCCCGCTGGGGAAGGGCACCTTCAGCCCCAGCTTGTGTTCCAGGGCCGGGTGCAGCAGTTCGTTGATCAGGGTGCTTTTGCCGCTGCCGCTCACCCCGGTGATGCTCACCAGCCGCCCCAGGGGAATCTCCACATCGATGCCGGAGAGGTTGTTGCGGCGGCACTCCACCAACTTGAGCGTGCGGCTGCTGGCGCTGCGGCGTTGAGCAGGGGTGGGGATCGCGCGGCGACCGCTGAGGTAATCACCCGTAAGCGAGTCCTGGGCCGCCAGCAGATCCTCGAAGCTGCCCTCGGCCACGATGTGGCCCCCGTGCACGCCGGCTCCGGGACCAATGTCGACGATGTGATCAGCGGCACGGATCGTGTCCTCGTCGTGCTCCACCACGATCAGGGTGTTGCCCAGATCGCGCAGTTTGAAGAGCGTGTTGAGCAGGCGGTCGTTGTCGCGCTGGTGCAGGCCGATGCTGGGTTCATCGAGCACATAGAGCACCCCGGTGAGACCGGCCCCGATCTGGGTGGCCAGGCGAATGCGCTGGGCCTCGCCCCCCGAGAGCGTCATCGCCGGACGATCCAGGCTCAGGTAATCCAGGCCCACATCGAGCAGGAAGCGGAGGCGCAGGCGGATCTCCCGCAGCACCAGATCACCGATCTGGATCTGGCGCGGCGTCAGCAGCGGTTCGGCCCCCTCGCTGGCCCCCACCCCCATGAGCGCCTCAATCCGGGAGAGACATTCGGCCACGCTCACGGCCGTGAGATCGGCGATGTTGAACAGTCCCACCTTCACCGCCAGGGCCTCGGGCCGCAGCCGCAGCCCCGTGCAGGTGGCGCAGGGCACCATCTCCAGGAACTTCTCCAGCTTCTGGCGCACGGCCTCACCGCTGGCGTCCCGCAGCTGACGTTCCAGGATCGGCAGGATCCCCTCGAAGGGACGCAGGTAACCCTCGCTCTTGCGGTAGCGGCTGTCGGCCTTGATGGCGATCGGCTCCATGCTGCCGTTCAACAAGACCTGCTGCTGCTCGGCGCTGAGCTGGTTCCAGGGGGTCTTGATCTCGAAGCCGAAGGCCTCCCCCACCGAATAAAGGAGTGAGAAGTAATAGCTGTTGTCCTTGTCGCTCCAGGGGGCGATCGCCGCGTAGACCGGCAGGGAGGGATCCGGCACCACCCGCTCGAAGGTGAACTTGCGCAGGTGGCCGATGCCGTGGCAATCGGGGCAGGCGCCGTAGGGGCTGTTGAAGGAGAACAGCCGCGGCGAGAGTTCCTCCATCACCGCGCCGTGCACCGGGCAGGCGAAGTTCTCCGAGTACAAGCGCTCCTTCTCCACTCCTTCGGGCAGCTCCTCGCCCGCCTTGGGCACCACCTCGACCAGGGCCAGACCGTCGCCGCGCTTGAGGGCGGTGCGCAGGGAATCGTTGAGACGCTCGTTGATGCCCTCACGGGCCACGAGCCGGTCCACCACCACCTCGATGTGGTGGGCATGGTTCTTGTCGAGCTCGATGTTGTCGGAGAGCTCGCGCACCTCGCCGTTGATCCGCACCCGGGCGAAACCCTCGGCCACCAGACCGGAGAGAAGCTTGGCGTGGGTGCCTTTCTTGCCCCGCACCACCGGCGCCAGCAGCTGGTAGCGGGTGCCCTCGGGCAGCCCCAGGATCTGGTCGACCATCTCGTCGATGCTCTGGGGCCGGATCGAGCGCTCGCACTGGGGGCAGTGGGGCTCCCCGGCGCGGCCGAACAGCAGCCGCAGGTAGTCCTGGATCTCCGTCACCGTGCCGACGGTGGAGCGGGGGTTGTGGCTGGTGGACTTCTGGTCGATCGAGATCGCCGGTGACAGACCCTCAATGGCATCCACATCAGGCTTGTCCACCTGGCCCAGAAACTGACGGGCGTAGGCCGAGAGGCTCTCCACGTAGCGGCGCTGGCCCTCCGCGAAGATCGTGTCGAAGGCCAAGGAGCTCTTGCCGCTGCCGCTTACCCCGGTGAACACCACCAGGCGGTTACGCGGGATCGTCAGATCGACGTTCTTGAGGTTGTGCTGGCGGGCGCCGCGCACCCGGATCACATCCTCGAGGCTTCCCCGGCCGAGCTGGCCGCCCCCGACGGCGCCGTTGAAGCCCGCAGAGTCTGCTTTGGTCTGCGCTTTCGAGGCCCCGGCCGCTCGGCCCATCCATTGACCACGAGAACAGCGGAGTCTACGGAGGCACCGGCAAGGGTTGGATCAGGCCACCCGCTTCTCCAGCAGGCTGGCGGCGTAGCTGTGGGCCTCACCGCTGTCGCCCCCTGCCAGTTCCGCCAGCTCCCGCTGGCGCTCCTGAGTGTCCCGCAGCTGGGACACTCCCGTGAGCGTGAGGCCGCCCTGCACCTCCTTGCTGACACGGAAGTGGTGGTCGGCGGCGGCGGCCACCAGCGGCTGGTGGGTGACGCAGAACACCTGTCGCCGCTCGGCCAGGCGGTGGAGCAGCTGGGCCATGGCGCCGCTCACACGCCCGCTCACGCCGGCATCGATTTCATCGAACAGCAGGGTGACGTGGGGATCGCTAGCCGCCAGGCAGGTCTTGAGGGCCAGCAGGAAACGGCTCATCTCGCCGCCGGAGGCCACCTCCGCCAGGGGGGCCAGCGGTTGGCCCGGGTTGGCGGAAAACAGAAACTGCACCGCATCGGATCCGTCCTCACTGGCGGGGGCAGGATCCACCGCCACGGCGAAGCGCACGTTGGCCAGGCCCATGGGCCGCAGCGCCTCCATCAGCTGGTCCTGCAGCTGGGCGGCCGCCTGACGCCGAAGGGCACTGAGCTGCCCGTGCACGCGTTCACGTATCTGGCGAGCCTGCGCTTCCGAGCGCTCCAGCTCCGCCAGGGAGGCCGCGGCCCCACCAGGGCCCAGCAACTCCCGCAGCCGGTCCCGCTCGGCGATCAGCTCGCTCAGATCGAGGCCATGGCGCCGCTCCAGGCTGCGCAGCTGGGCGATGCGGTCCTGGAGCGTGGCCAGGGTTTCAGGGTCGCTCTCCAGTCCGGCGCCGTAGCGGTCGAGGTCGCGCGCCAGATCCTGAACCTGGGCCAGGGCTTCCCCAATGGCGAGCAGCTGGGGCTGCAACGTTCCATCGAGCACCGCCATCGCCTGCAGCTCCTGCTCGCAGGCCGCCAGGTGATCAAGCACTGAAGGGGCCCCGTCGGCTCCCTCCTGCAGGCGGCCGATCAGGGTCATCACCCCGTCCTGGAGACGCACCCCGTGCACGAGTCGGTCCTGGTCGGCTTCGAGGGCCTGGCGCTCGAAGGGATCCTCCAGCCGCGCCGCCTCCCATTCATCCAGCAACTGCTGGCGCCCCTGGCGCTCCTGCTCCAGCCGCTCGCGGTCGCCGCGGGCCCGCTCCAGGGCGGCCTCCGCCTGTTTCCAGAGCCGCTGGGCACTGCGGGCCGGCTCCAGGCCCGCCAGCAAGGAATCGCCACCAAAACGATCAAGCCAGCGGCGCTGCTGCCCGGGCCGGGCCAGCTGCTGGGTCTGACCCTGAACCGTGAGCTCCAGCAGCAGCGGCCGCAGCTCCAGCAACTGGGCACGGCTGACGACCACACCGTTGACGCGGCTGCGGCTGTTGATGCGTTCCTCCAGGCGGCGCCACTCGCGAGTGATCACCAGCTCCTCCTCAGCCGTGTCCAGCTGCTGCTCCTGGAGCCAATCGAGCAGCGGCGGGTTGAGGCTGAAACTGGCCTCGATCGTGCTGCGCTCGCTCCCCGGCCGCAGCAGCCGCACTCCGGCGCTGCCCTGGCCGCCGCCGAGCAGGGCATCGAGGGCATCGAGCAGAATCGACTTACCGGCGCCGGTTTCGCCGGTGAGCACCGTGAAACCCCGCTCGAAACTGAGTTCGAGCGCCTCGATCAAGGCAATCTGGTGCAGCCGCAGACCCGTGAGCACGCCGGCCTCCGGTCATTGGTCCGACCGTAGCGGCTGTCGGATTCGTTTAGAAGGGGTGCAGCGATTCCAGCGGCATGGTCGGTGCGACCGGCGATTTCATCGAAGCTGCCGGTCTGCTCAGCTACGACCCGGCCGCGATCCGCCGCATCTACGCCGGCCATCCGCAGCGGCTGCTGCGCCGCCTGTGGCAGACGCTGGTGCCCATCGGCCTCTATCTGCTGGGGGTCGGCTTTGACTGGTCCACCGGCCTGCTGGCCAATGCCGAGCGGGCCCGGGCCCGGGCCAAGGAATGCGCCGATCTGCTGGTGCAGCTGGGGCCGGCGTTCATCAAGGCCGGTCAGGCCCTCTCCACCCGGCCCGATGTCGTGCCGCCGCTGCTGCTGGAGGAGCTGGCCTTGCTGCAGGACCAACTGCCGGGCTTCGATTCAGCCCTGGCGATGGCCTGCATCGAAGAAGACCTGGGACAGCCGGTGGAGGCGATCTACGAGCAGCTCGACCGTGAGCCGATCTCCGCCGCCTCCCTGGGGCAGGTGCACAAGGGCGTGCTCAAGGGTGGCGTTCCGGTGGCCGTGAAGGTGCAGCGGCCGGGTCTGCGCGAGCAGATCACCCTTGACCTCTACATCGTGCGCCTGATCGCCGCCTGGATCAACCGCAACGTGGGGCTGATCCGCAGCGATCTGGTGGCCCTGATCGACGAACTGGGTCAGCGGGTGTTCGAGGAGATGGACTACCTCAACGAGGCCGCCAACGCCGAACGCTTCGCGGCGCTGCACCGCCACAACCGCCGCATTGCGGTGCCGGCCATCCATCACGGGGCCACCAGCCGTCGGGTGCTGACGATGGACTGGATCGACGGCGTGAAGCTCACCAACCTGGCGGCGGTCAAGGCCCTCGGTTTCGATCCCGACGACATGGTGCAGGTGGGCGTGAACTGCAGCCTGCAGCAGTTGCTGGAGCACGGCTTCTTCCATGCCGATCCCCACCCGGGCAACCTGCTGGCCCTGGCGGACGGCCGGCTCGCCTACCTGGATTTCGGAATGATGAGCGAGGTGAGCCGCAGCTCACGCACGGGCCTGATCCAGGCGGTGGTGCACCTGGTCAACCGCAACTTCCCTGCCCTTTCCCACGATTTCGTGCAACTCGGCTTCCTGGCCGAAACCGTGGATCTCGAGCCGATCGTGCCCGCCTTTGAAAAGGTGTTCGGCCAGGCGATCGAGCAGGGCGTGAGCCGGATGGATTTCAAGGCCGTCACCGACGATCTCTCCGGGGTGATGTATCGCTTCCCGTTCCAGGTGCCGCCCTATTACGCCCTGATCATCCGTTCGCTCGTCACCCTCGAGGGGATTGCCCTGAGCGTCGATCCGAGCTTCAAGATTCTCGGGGCCGCCTACCCCTACTTCGCCCGCCGGCTGATGGAGGATCCCGATCCCGAGCTGCGCGAGAGCCTGCGGGACATGCTCTTTGACGGCGATCAGTTCCGCTGGCAACGGCTGGACAACCTGATCACCAGCGCCTCCCTGCAGGATCAGCTCGACCTCGAGGGCCTCCTCGATCAGGTGCTGGATTTCCTGTTCTCCCCCGGCGGCGGGATGCTGCGGGAGCAACTGGTGGAGGCTGCGGTGGATCAGATGGATGCCATCGGCTGGCAGACCGTCCAACGGCTGGGTCAGCGGCTGCCCAGGCGGCTGCAGCCACCCGGTCTGCGGGGCCTCGACCCAATCAGCAACAAGGACCTGGAACTGCTGTCGCTCGAGCCCGTGGCGCGGCTGGTGGCGATCCTGCGCGAACTGCCTGGGTTCGACCCCCAACTCCTGCTCAGTCGCCTGCCCCGGCTGCTGCGGGAACCCGACCTGCGGCAGATGGGGCTGGAGCTGGCCCGTCGCCTGGCCGAGCGTGGGGTGGTTCGCTTGCTGCGGGATGTGCTCGTGACAACGGAAACCCGCAGCGCCGTCGTCGCCCCCTGAAGGGCGCCTCCTAGAGTTCTTGAACGATTGGAGTCTCACCTTGCGACAGCCCCGCCTGTTCACGTCCGCCCTGCTGGGTCTGGCCCTGACCGCCATCCCCCAGGGCGCCCTGGCCGCCGAGCAGGTGGTGTTCGTGAGCGGTGCCTTCCGGCGCTCCATTCCCGTGGCTGACCTGGAATTGCTGGCCAAGTCCGGCCAGGCCCAGGGGCTGCTGGCAGACCTGCTGCGGCTGGGCAAGCAAAAGCCCCAGGACGTGGCCAAGCTGCTCAACCAGCAGATCAGCCTGCCCCTGGAGCTCACCAGCCGCCTGCTCAACACCCGCATCGGTGAAGCGGTGCTCAGCCGGGTGGCCGTGATCGTCTACCCCCTGAACGCCAAAGGCGTGGCCGTTCCCGCCCTTCGGGCCGCCACCATCCTCGGCCTCAACGGCAACAACGACAGCCTCTCGGCCGTGGGTTTCCTGCGGGCCTACCCCAACGACGATCTGGCGATCAGCCTTCCCGCCCTGATGGGCACCATGAGCAAAGCCAGTTCGATCGCCGAGCTGGTGCGCTTCTTCTCGGAATCGCCCCTCGATGGTCTGAAATCCACCAGCAACCCCAAGGGTTCCTCCTGAATCAGGACCACGCCCCTGACACGTAGATTCGCCAGAGCCCCCTTCTGCTGCTGTGCCGCTGCTTGACTCCCTGCGGAACCTGGGCAGAAAGCCGGCCTTCCAAGACTGGCCAGGGCTGATCGAGGGCTACCGGCGCTGGTTGCCGGTCTCGGAGCGCACCCCGGTGATCACGCTGCGGGAAGGGGGCACGCCATTGATTCCGGCCCCCGCCGTGGCCGAACGCATCGGCCGGGGCGTGAGGGTGTTCCTCAAATACGACGGTCTCAACCCCACCGGCAGCTTCAAGGACCGGGGCATGACGATGGCGATCAGCAAGGCCAAGGAGGCGGGCTCGAGCGCAGTGATCTGCGCCAGCACCGGCAACACCTCCGCCGCCGCCGCCGCCTATGCCCGCCGGGCCGGCATGCGCGCCTTCGTGCTCATCCCCGACGGCTACGTGGCCCAGGGCAAACTCGCCCAGGCCCTGCTCTACGGCGCCGAGGTGCTGGCGGTGCGCGGCAACTTCGACCAGGCCCTGACGATCGTGCGCGAGGTGGCCGAGCGCTATCCGGTCACCCTGGTGAATTCCCTCAATCCCTACCGCCTGCAGGGCCAGAAGACGGCCGCTTTCGAGGTGGTGGATGCCCTCGGTGACGCCCCCGACTGGCTCTGCATCCCCATGGGCAACGCCGGCAACATCAGCGCCTACTGGATGGGCTTCCAGGAATACCGCCAGGCGGGCCTGAGCCGCAAGCTGCCCAAGATGATGGGCTTTCAGGCCAGTGGTTCCGCCCCCCTGGTGCTGGGCCACACGGTTGAGCAGCCGGACACCATCGCCACGGCGATCCGCATCGGCAACCCGGCCAACCGTGAAAAGGCCCTCAAGGTGCGCAGCGAGAGCGGAGGCGCCTTCCATGCCGTCACCGACGCCGAGATTGTGAGCGCCTACAAGCTGCTGGGAAGCCAGGAGGGGGTGTTCTGTGAACCTGCCAGCGCCGCCTCGGTGGCGGGGCTGCTGCAACAGGCCGAGGCGGTGCCCGCCGGAGCCACGGTGGTCTGCGTGCTCACCGGAAACGGCCTGAAAGATCCCAACTGCGCGATCGAGAACAATGACGCCACCTTCCACCCCGATCTGTCCCCCGACGTGGCCACGGTGGCGAAGGTGATGGGCTTCTGATCCCGATCAGAGCCGGGTCATTTCAGGAACTGGTCCCCAACAGGTCGACCTGGGGCTGAGGAAAAGCGCTGGCGTTCCATGGAAAACGACGGGCTCAGCCGGGTCATGGATGGTCATTGTTTTTCCCCAGTCGGGGGAAAGAGTGGAAAACAGCTCGAAATCGATTCATTCGCGCTCACTCTCCCCAAGGGATCTGAGCGCTCATCCATTCTCTTGCAGGCCCTTTGCACTGTTTTCCACGATTTCCACAGGCCCTACGACTACGAGGTTTTATTGATTCAAGAAATCAATCCTTTCTTGATCCGTCGGGCCGAACCCAACCGGTCGGTTCCAGGTCGATCTTGGTACGGACTCCCGATCGGGCCGTTGCGGATCCGACCGCCTTGTGGAAGCTTGGTGTCGCCCGATGGGCCATCCATCGTTTCAAGCCCGGGTCTGCGTCGATGAAGCTGGTCTGTTCCCAGGCCGAACTGAATGCCAGTCTCCAGCTGGTGAGCCGGGCTGTCACCGCCCGTCCTAACCACCCCGTGCTGGCCAATGTGTTGCTGACGGCCGATGCGGGCACCGGTCGCTTGAGCCTCACCGGCTTCGATCTCAGCCTTGGCATCCAGACCAGCCTGGCGGCATCGGTGGAGGCCAGCGGTGCGATCACCCTGCCGGCGCGCCTGTTCGGTGAAATCGTCTCGCGCCAGTCCAGTGAGAGCCCGATCACCCTGCACAGCCCTGAGGAGAGCGAGCAGGTGGAGCTCACCAGCCTCTCCGGCAGCTACCAGTTGCGCGGCCTGGCGGCGGAAGACTTCCCCGATCTGCCCCTGCTCCAGACCGGCGTGCCGATCCGCCTGGAGGCCGAGGCCCTGGTGAGGGGCCTGCGGGCCACCCTGTTCGCCAGCAGCGGTGATGAGGCCAAGCAGCTGCTCACCGGTGTGCATCTGAGCCTGGAGGGCCAGGATCTGGAGTTCGCCGCCACCGATGGCCACCGGCTCTCCGTGCTGCGGCTGGCCAACGCCCTGCCCGGGGGCGCCAGCGAGCCGGGAGAAGGGGAGCCCTTCGCCGTCACCGTGCCGGCCCGCTCCCTGCGCGAACTGGAGCGGCTGCTGTCGGCACGCCCGGCGGCCGAGCCGGTCAACCTCTTCTGCGACCGAGGTCAGGTGGTGTTCCTCTGGGGTGACCAGGTGGTCACCAGCCGCAGCCTCGACGGCACCTATCCCAACTACCGCCAGCTCATCCCCGACAGCTTCAACCGGGTGCTGGAGCTGGACCGCCGCGGTCTGATCGCTGCCCTCGAACGGGTGGCGGTGCTGGCGGACCAGCACAACAACGTGGTCAAGCTCAGCAGTGATCCAGCCAACGGCCAGCTCGCGATCAGCGCCGATGCCCAGGACGTCGGCAGCGGTTCGGAGGCCCTGGCGGCCTCGATCAGCGGTGAACCGATCCAGATCGCCTTCAACGTGCGCTATGTGCTCGATGGCCTCAAGGCGATGGTCGCCGAGCGGGTGGAGCTGCGCTGCAACGCCCCCACCACTCCGGCCGTGCTGGCGCCGGTGGAGGATGGGGGCTTCACCTACCTGGTGATGCCCATTCAGATTCGGACCTGAGCCCGTGGCCCTGCCGGAGCACCTGTTGCTCAGTGACCTGCTGCGGCTGCGGGTTCGCTGCGACCAGGGTCTCGATCGCGGCGCCGGCCAGCAGGGCTGGATGCATCCGCCGGTCCACCGTCTGCTGGGCTGGGTGAGCAAACCGGCCGGTTTTGGCTCCCGGCCGCTGGTTTGGCGTCTGGATCAGTTGCGGGGCCTGGGGGAGCAGGAGGCCCTGGTGCAGGGGGATCCGGCGGAAACGGAGCCCGACACCCTGGCCCGTCTGCCCACGCTCCTGGAGGCGGTGTTAGTGAACCGTTCCGCAGAGCCGATCGGCACCCTGGTGGACCTGGCGGTGGAGCTGCGAACGGGCCGGATCCTCCATTACCTGGTGGCCCGCAGTGATCCCCGGCTGCCCGGCAGCAGCCGCTGGCGCCTGTCCCCGGATCGCATCCTCGACCAGCAGCCCGGCCAGGTGGTGACCGCCGTGGCTGGCCTGGATGATCTACCCCTGGCCAAGGCCAGCCTGCGCCAGGAATTCCTGCAGCGCTCCCGCCGCTGGCGGGAGCAGGTGGGCCAGGAGACGGCCCGGCTGCGGGACCAGTTCCAGCAGGTGGGGGATCGCTTCGAGGATCGGCTGGAGGGTTGGTTGGAGGAGCCCCCGTGGGAGGAGAACCCGAGGGGCGAGCGGGAGGAGCGCCAGGTCTCCTTCGAGGAGCGGGAGCCCTGGGAAGCCATGGACCCCGAGGAGCGCTGGGAGCAGCAGCGCCCGGAGGATCAGGAGTCTCCGCCCCGTCAGGCCGCCAGCCGGCGCCGGCAACCCCGTGACCCCGGATCTGAGGAGGATCCCTGGATCTGAGTGACTCCCCTCAGCCAGACTGGCGCTCTCTTGCCTCCGCTCCGTGGTTGCCAGCTCCTCCTTTTCGGTCGCCGATGCGCTGCGCAAGGAGGGCCTGAGCCAGGCCGATTACGACGAGATCGTTCGGCGCCTGGGCCGGGCCCCGAACCGGGCTGAGCTGGGCATGTTCGGGGTGATGTGGTCGGAGCACTGCTGTTACCGCAACTCACGGCCACTGCTGCAGGGCTTTCCCACCGAGGGGCCGCGCATCCTGGTGGGCCCGGGTGAAAACGCCGGTGTGGTGGATCTTGGCGAAGGTCAGCACCTGGCCTTCAAGATCGAGAGCCACAACCACCCCTCGGCCGTGGAGCCCTTCCAGGGGGCGGCCACGGGTGTGGGCGGCATCCTGCGGGACATCTTCACCATGGGGGCGCGGCCGATTGCCCTGCTCAACGCCCTGCGCTTCGGCCCATTGGAAGACGAGCGCAACGTGGGCCTGATGGAAGGTGTGGTGGCCGGCATCGCCCACTACGGCAACTGCGTGGGGGTGCCCACCGTGGGCGGTGAGGTGGCCTTCGACCCCAGCTACAGCGGTAACCCATTGGTGAACGCCATGGCCCTGGGGCTGATGGAAACGCCGGAGATCGTGCGCTCCGGCGCCGAGGGGGTGGGCAATCCGGTGGTCTACGTGGGCAGCACCACCGGCCGCGATGGCATGGGCGGTGCGAGCTTTGCCTCGGCAGAACTCAGCGCGGCCTCCCTCGACGATCGCCCCGCCGTGCAGGTGGGGGATCCGTTTCTGGAGAAGGGACTGATCGAGGCCTGTCTGGAGGCCTTCCAGAGCGGCGATGTGGTGGCCGCCCAGGACATGGGGGCCGCCGGACTCACCTGCAGCTGCTCGGAGATGGCCGCCAAGGGCGGCGTGGGCATCGAGCTGGATCTCGATTTGGTGCCCGCCCGCGAAGCCGGCATGACCGCCTACGAGTACCTGCTCTCGGAATCCCAGGAGCGCATGCTGTTCGTGGTCAGGGCCGGGCGGGAGCAGCCGCTGATGGAACGCTTCCGCCGCTGGGGGCTCCAGGCCGCCGTGGTGGGAAGGGTGCTGGCGGAGCCGATCGTGCGGGTGCTGCAGCACGGGCAGGTGGCCGCTGAAGTTCCCGCCCATGCCCTGGCCGATGACACCCCGATCAACCGCCACGAGCTGATCAGTGAACCGCCGGCGGACCTGCTGACCCATTGGCGCTGGAGCGAAGCTGAGCTGCCCGAGGCCACCGATGCTGGCATCGCCACCCCCAGCGGAACCCTGACCTGGAACGCTGTGCTGGAGAAGCTTTTGGATGATCCCACCATCGCCAGCAAGCGCTGGGTCTGGCGCCAGTACGACCACCAGGTGCAGGCCAACACCGTGGTGCTTCCGGGCGGCGCCGATGCCGCCGTGGTGCGCCTCAGGCCCCAGCAGGGTGCCGGTTCCCTCGCTGCGGTCACCCGTGGGGTGGCGGCCACCGTGGATTGCCCGAACCGCTGGGTGGCCCTCGACCCCGAACGTGGGGCGATCGCGGCGGTGGCCGAGGCGGCCCGCAACCTCAGCTGCGTGGGCGCCGAACCCCTGGCGGTCACCGACAACCTCAACTTTCCCTCCCCCGACACCGACCGGGGCTACTGGCAGCTGGCCCTGGCCTGCCGCGGTCTGGCGGAGGCCTGCCGCACCCTCGGCACCCCGGTCACGGGCGGCAACGTCTCGCTCTACAACGAGATCCGCCTGAGTGATGGACGGATGCAGCCGATCCACCCCACCCCGGTGGTGGGCATGGTGGGGCTGGTGCACGACCTGGCCCAGGTCACCGGTCTGGGCTGGCGAACCCCGGGGGATGCGATCTGGTTGCTGGGGGTTCCCCTGGAGGCTTCTGTGGAGAGTGCCGCTGTCGAGGAGCGCCTGTCGCTGTCAGGCAGCAGCTACCTGGAGCGGATCCACGGCCTGGCCACCGGCCGGCCGCCGCACACCGATCTGGAGTTGGAGGTTCGGGTGCAGGCTTTCCTGCGCCAGGCGATCAGCGCAGGCCTGGTGGTCTCCGCCCACGACCTGGCCGACGGCGGTCTGGCGGTGGCCCTGGCGGAGGCTTCGATCGCCTCGGGCCTCGGGGCGACGGTGCAAGTACCTCCCGGTGAGGTTCGGCTCGATCGTCTGCTGTTTGCCGAGGGCGGCGCCCGAATCCTGGTGTCGGTGCCGGCGTCACAGGCAGCTGCCTGGGAGGTAGCCCTGGAGAGTGCTGGTGCCTTGGGGGAGCAGGCCTGGGCCCAGCGCCTGGGGCAGGTGAGCGCCGAGCCGCAGCTCACCGTCAGCCGGGCGGATCAGCCACTGCTCACCAGCGCCATCGAGTCCCTGCGCGAGCGCTATGAGCAGGCCCTGCCCCGCCGCCTCGGGGCCCGGAGTTGAGGCAGACTGTTCATCACCCCTTCAAGGCGCCAGGCCCTGTGTCGCTCAGCGAACATCCCCTTGGATCGGTGAGCACCGCTGATCGGCCTGAGCGCCCTGATAAACCCGAGGAGGCCTGCGGCGTGTTCGCCGTGCTGGCCCCGGGCCAGCAGGTGGCGAACCTCACCTACTTCGGCCTCTACGCCCTGCAGCACCGCGGCCAGGAGTCGGCCGGCATCGCCGTCTTCAACGGCGACAAGGTGCGCCTGCACAAGGACATGGGCCTGGTGAGCCAGGTGTTCGACCAGGACGTGCTCGCCCGCATGCCCGGTGATCTGGCCATCGGACACAACCGCTATTCCACCACCGGCAGCAGTCGCGTCTGCAATGCCCAGCCCGTGGTGCTGATGACGCGCCTGGGACCCTTCGCCCTGGCCCACAACGGCAACCTCGTCAACGCCGGCGAGCTGCGGGCGGCGATCGCCGCCACCGATGCCGAGCTCACCTCCACCACCGATTCGGAGTTGATCGCCTTCGCCCTCCAGGAGGCGGTCAACGGCGGCCTGGGCTGGGAGGCGGCGATCCGCTGCGCCGTCGGCCGCTGCCACGGCGCCTTCAGTCTGGCGATCGGCACCCCGGAGGGTCTGTTCGCCCTGCGCGATGGCCATGGCATCCGCCCGCTGGTGTTCGGTGTCTTCGGCGATGGCGACGAACGCCACTGGGTGGTGAGCAGTGAATCCTGTGGCCTCGACATCATCGGCGCCACCTACATCGACGAGGTGGCCCCCGGGGAACTGGTGGCGTTCCGCTTCGGCGCAACGGAACCCGAGCGCGCCCGCTGGATCGAGCAGCCCACGAAGCTGTGCGTGTTCGAGATGATTTATTTCGCCCGCCCGGACAGCCGCTTCTTTGGCGAATCGCTCTACAGCTATCGCCACCGCATCGGTGAGGTGCTGGCACGGGAATCCGCCGTCGAAGCTGACATCGTGATCGGGGTGCCGGATTCAGGCATTCCTGCCGCCATCGGTTATTCCAAGCACAGCGGCCTCCCCTATGCCGATGGGCTGATCAAGAACCGCTACGTGGGCCGCACCTTCATCCAGCCCACCCAGGCCATGCGCGAAGCGGGCATCCGGGTCAAGCTCAATCCCCTGCCCGATGTGCTCTCTGGCAAGCGTGTGGTGGTTATCGACGACTCGATCGTGCGTGGCACCACCAGCCGCAAATTGGTGGCGGCCCTGCGCGATGCGGGGGCCACCGAGGTGCACATGCGCATCAGTTCACCGCCGGTCACCCATCCCTGCTTCTACGGCATTGACACCGACAACCAGGACCAATTGATTGCGGCTCGTCTCACCCTCCAGCAGATCGAAGCCCATCTGGGGGTGGATTCCCTGGCCTACCTGAGCAAGGAGGGCATGGTCGAAGCGGCCCATGCCGCCTCCGCCAACTTCTGCACGGCCTGTTTCGATGGCCACTACCCGATCGAGATGGAGGAAGAGATGCGCTCCAGCAAATTGATGCTCGAACCAACCGGGCTCGCGGCCACGGTCTGAGGCCTCAGCTTGCTGCCAGGATCTGCCCCGATGGCTCGCTGGGCTGAGGGGCCGCTCGTCTGGGCTGATGGATCCGTGGGATCGGCTCAGCGGATCAGGGGAACCAGCTCCTCAACGCTCTCGCCCGCCGGCAGGGGGAACAGCTGGCCGCTGCCACTGGCCTCCTGGGATTCAAGCTGGTCTGCCTGGAGGCGGAAGTGGCGCTTGTCGCCCACCAGCACACTCACCACCGCAGAGCCCAGGCCCTGCAGGTCGACCAACTGATCGCTGCGGTCCTTGAAGTGCATCCCGATCTGGCCGAGGTCACCGCGCTGGCAGCGGCGCAGGCCGGCGGCCCGCAGGCGCTTGAGCTGACCGCCACGGCTGGCCAGCAGCACGTCGTCACCCTCCCCAGCGGCCACAGCTCCGACCACCGCTTCCCCCGGCAGCAGCCGCATCAGCACGGGCCCCTGGGCCGTGCGCCCCATCACCGGCAGGTTGGCCTCATTCACCTCCAGTTTCAGCACCCGTCCGGTGCTGCTGGCCACGATCAGGTCGTCCCCTTCCCTGCAGCAGACCACCCGCCGCAGGACCACCTCATCGCGGAGTTTGAGCACGCTGATGGCCCGTCCGGAGAGCTCCTGGAACTCGCTGATCGGCAGGCGTTTGAAGCGGCCATCGCTGCTCAGCAGCCCCAGGCTGAGGGCTGGATCGCTCTCCAGGGGGAGCACCTGCACGACCCGTTCGCCCTCCAGGCTGTCGGGGAGGAACTTCTCCAGGTTGCCGGGTTGCTGACCGGCAAACTCCCAGCGCAGCAGGGCCACCCGGCCACCGCTGGTTAAGGCCAGCAGGCTCGGTTGTCCGGTAATCGGCAGGATCAGTCGGGCCGGGGCCGGGTGCTCCCCCAGCTCAACGGGCTCCTCCAGGTGCAGTCGTCCCAGGGTCTGGGGGGCCACGATCCGCACCTGGCCATCGCTGCTGATCAGCAGCCGGCCATCGCTGGCCAGGGCTCCGTAGGCCTGCTGGCGTTGTTGTTCGGCGTTGGGACGCACCGCCGCCGCCCGCAGGGCCACCAGGGCATCGCCCCCCTCCACCAGGCGGGTGCGGCGGGGGGTGTTGAAGCGCTTCTTGAGCACCTTGAGCTCATGCACCAGCGCCTCGAGCAGGCTGCTGCGGTTGTCGAGCAGTTCCCGCAGCCGCGTGCGCTCGTTCCGCAGCTCCTTGGCTTCGCTGCGAAGGCCGTCCTGCTCCAGGCCTGTGAGCCGGCGCAGGGGCATGGCCAGCACGGCCTCCGCCTGCCGTTCGCTGAGGTCGAGGTGCACCTGCAGGCTGGCCTTGGCTGAGGCGGCGTCGCTGGCCGCCTGGATCAGCTCGATCACCCGCTGGAGGGAATCAAGGGCTTTGATCAGCCCCTCCACCACCTCCAGTCGGTCCTCGGCGCGCTTGAGGGCATGGTTGGTGCGGCGGATCAGGGTGCGTTCGCGGTACTCCAGGAACTGCTCCAGCAGCTGGCGCAGGCTCAGTTGCTGGGGCTTGCCATTCACCAGGGCCAGCAGGATGGCGCCGAAGTTGCTCTGCAGGGCCGTGCGCCGTTGCAGTTCGCTCAGCACCTTGTCGGCTTCCGCATCCCGGCGCAGCTCCACCACCACGCGCATGCCGTCGCGATCGCTTTCATCGCGGATGTCGGCGATCCCGCCGATCTTGCCGTCGTTCACCTGCTCGGCCAGTTTCTCGATCCAGCCCGCCTTGCTGAGCTGATAGGGCAGCTCGGTGATCACCACGGCAGAGCGCCGGTGGCGGCCCTTGCCGGGTTGGACCTCTTCGATGTGGGCCACCCCGCGCATGGGGATGCTGCCGCGGCCGTTGAGATAGGTGTCGCGCACGCCGCTGCCGAGGAGGACCTCTCCGCCGGTGGGGAAGTCAGGGCCGGGCACCAGGGCCAGCAGCTTCTCGTCGCTGAGGTCAGGGTTGCGCACCAGGGCGATCACGGCGTCCACCACTTCCCCGAGGTTGTGGGGGGGAATGTTCGTCGCCATGCCCACGGCAATGCCCGAGCAGCCGTTCAGCAGCAGGAAGGGCAGCTGGGCGGGCAGCACCGTGGGCTCCTGTTGGGAGCCGTCGAAGTTGGGAGCGAAATCGACGGTGTCGCTGCCGATCTCATCGAGCAGCCCCTCGTGGGAGATCGGTGCCAGCCGCGTCTCCGTGTAGCGCATGGCGGCGGCCGGGTCGTCGTCCACCGAACCGAAGTTGCCGTGGCCGTCCAGCAGGGGATGGCGGCTGGCGAAGGTCTGCACCAGCCGCACCAGGGCGTCGTAGACCGCCTGGTCGCCATGGGGGTGGTACTTGCCCAGCACATCGCCCACGACCCGGGCGCACTTGCGGTAGGGCCGATCCGGGGTCAGCCCCAGCTCGTGCATCGCGAAGAGAATGCGCCGCTGCACCGGTTTGAGGCCGTCGCGCACGTCCGGCAGGGCCCGCCCCACGATCACGCTCATGGCGTACTCGAGGTAGGAGCGCTGCATCTCGTGATGCAGGGCGATGGGCTGGATGCGCTCCTCGGCCATCCGGGTTCGGGCTCAAGGGGCGGAAGGGGCTCAGCCTACAGATCTCGCTGCGGGCACCAAAACCCCTGAGAGAGCCTCATTCGTCGGGTTCCTGGCTGCCGTTGCCGGCATTGGCCAGGGCACGTTCGACCACCGATTTGAGCTCGGGACGGCCCAACAGCCGTTTGGTGGCGGCCCGCAGCTTGTTGCCCCAGAGTTGTTCCTTCTGGTACGTCTCCAGGACGTAGCTGGGTTCCCCCTCCAGGGCGCGCTTGGCCAAGCGCAGGGCTTCCTCGTTGTTGTTGCCGCTGCCGTTAAGGGCCGCGGCCAGGGCCAGGGTGGGCTCGGAGGCGCTGGATTTGATCTGCAGGGCCTGACGCCAGCGCTCGATCGCCTCGCGCGGGCGGCTCAGCTCGAACAGCACCAGGGCCTGGTTGTTGATCGCCTCCCAGAAGCCCTTGCGCAGGGAGGCGGCCTTCTCGAAGGAGCCGAGGGCGGCCGTGGGGTTGTTGAGCAGAATCTGGGCGTTGCCCAGGTCGAAGTGGGCCCCGGGGTTCTTGCCGTTCAGCTTGAGACCCTGCTCCAGGTAGCCAAGCGCCTGCTTCGGCTGGCCGTCCCGCAGGGCCAGGGAGCCCTGGGCGAACAGGATGCCCGGGTTGCGGGGATCCAGCTGCTTGGCCCGCGCCAACGCTTTGGAGGCCTCCTTGGGCTGGTTGCTGCGCAACTGGGCTTCCGCCAGCAGCACCCAACCCCGGGGGTCACCGGGCAGCAGTTGCACGGTCAGGGCCGCCAGCTTGGCGGCATCCTCGGGCTGACCCAGCCGCAGCAGGCGAGAGGCCGCCTGGGCGATGCCGAGGCCGGACGCCTCCAGTTCCTGGGGGCGAGGGATGTACACGTAGGGCACGAACGCCTGGGCCGCCGGCGCCGTCCCCACCTCCAGGCCACCGGCCACCAGGCCGAAGGCCAGTGGAGCGGCCGCCAGTGACCGCAACCAGCGGGGAATCATGGAGGTCTGTCGTGATTTGAAGCAGCCTAGGGGTCTCGCCCCAGGGCGGCCCTGACATTCCGTCGCCACATCCAGGGTTTGATGCGGCGCAGGGCTGAGGCCCTCAGCCGTTCATCCCATTCCGCGTCGCTCCAGCCCAGGGCCTGCTCGGGTTCCAGGTTCAGCATCCAGGGCCGCGGCTGCACATCCGGATCGCTGGAGGGCTCCAACGCCGGCCCGTTCCAGGGGCAGACGTCCTGGCAGATGTCACAGCCGGCCACCCAGGGCCCCAGGCCTGCCTTGATCGCAGCCGGAAGGGTTGGTTCGCGGCTTTCGATCGTGTGGAAGGCCAGGCAACGGCGGGCATCCACCACGAAGGGCTCGCTGATCGCGCCGGTGGGGCAGGCCTCGAGGCAGCGGCTGCAGCTGCCGCAGAGGGGCTCCGCAGGACTGTCGGCGGGCAGCTCCACGGTGGTGAGCAGGTGGCCGAGCAGCAGCCAGGAGCCCCTGTGCCGGTGGATGAGATTGCCGTTTTTGCCAATCCAGCCCAGGCCCGCCTCCTCCGCCCAGGCCTTGTCCAGCAGTGGTGCCGCATCCACGCACACCCGCCAGCGACTGTCCGGCACCTGCTGCCCCAGCCAGCGCCCCAGTCGCCGCAACCGCCCATCGATCACCCGGTGGTAATCCCGGCCCCAGCCGTAGCGCGCGATCGCCAGGGAGCCGGGGGCCCGCCCGGCGGCCACGTGGTAGCTCAACCCCACCGCCACGAGGCTGCGCACCCCCTCCAGCAGGCCTTCCACCCGGGTGCGGCGGGGGTCCGCCATCCAGCCCATCGACCCCTGGTGGCCCGCCTGGAGCCAGCGCTCCAGGGCGGCGGTGCGCAGGCGCAGATTGGCGCCACCGGGCACGGCGGCGATGCCGACCGGATCGAAGCCCAGCGCCTTCGCCTCCTGTTTCAGCCGCTGGGCCAGGTCGGTTCTCACCCGTACAGTTGCGCGACATCGTCATTGTGATGTGACCACCCTTGCCGCCTCCGGGCGTTTCTCCACCGTTCTGCGCTGGCTCGGCCTCACCCTTGTGGTGCTGCTCCTGCTGCAGCTCGTGGCCACCTTGATTCCCTGGGCCTGGAGCGAGGAGGCTTTCCGTCAGCTGGTGGTGGAACGCCTGGTGAGCCAGGCGCCCATGGCCCTGCTTGGGTTGCTGCTGGTGCTGCTCTCCTCACGCCTCGACCATCCCAACGAGAAGCACACCCCCGTCCGCTGGCTGGTCACCGGCATCAGTGCCGTGCTGGCGATCGCCCTGCTGGTGGCCGTGCCGGTGTCGATCAGCGGCGATCGGGCGCTCTCCGACCAGGCCGAGCAGCAGCTGGCCGCCCAGCGCAGCCAGGTGCAGGCAGCCCGTGCCCAGATGAAGAACCCCCAGGCCCTCGAGCAGTTGGTGGCCCAGTTGGAGCAGTCCGGACAGCTGCCTCCGGGCGGCACGGCCGAGCAGAAACTTCAGCTGGTGAAGGTGCAGTTCGAGAGCCGCTTGCAGCAGGCGGACAAGCAGATTCAGCAGGCCGAACGGGCCCGGGATCTGTCGATCAACCAGCGTCGGTTCGGCGGCACGGGCTCGGCCTTGGTGCTGGCGGTGGCCTTCACCTTGCTGGCGCTCGCCTCGGCGCTCTGACGGCTGGCTAGGTTGCACGGAGATCTACGACCGCCGGATCTCCGGGTCGCCACTTGGTTCAATCCAGTCCCCGAACCGATCAACCGCTGCCCAGCAGGCTCCAGCAGGATCTCAAGAACGACCTGATCGCTGGTCTGCTGGTGGTGATTCCGCTGGCGACCACCATCTGGCTGGCCACCACGGTCAGCCGTTTCGTGCTGGCGTTCCTGACCACGATCCCCAAGCAGTTCAACCCGTTCAACACCCTCAATCCGCTGCTGCAGGAGCTGATCAACCTCGGCGTGGGTCTGCTGGTGCCGCTGCTGGGGATCCTGCTGATCGGTCTGATGGCCCGCAACATCGTCGGTCGCTGGCTGCTGGAGTTCGGCGAAGGAACCCTGTTGCGCATCCCCCTGGCGGGATCGGTCTACAAGACCCTCAAGCAGCTGCTGGAAACCTTCCTGCGCGACAACTCCACGCGCTTTCGGCGGGTGGTCTTGGTGGAGTACCCCCGCGAGGGTCTCTATGCGCTTGGTTTCGTCACCGGGGTGATCGGATCTTCGGTGCAGGCGGGATTTCCTCAGCCGATGCTGAGCGTGTTCATCCCCACCGCCCCGAATCCCACCACCGGTTGGTATGCCGTCGTGCCCGAGACGGCCGTTCAGGACATCGACCTGTCGGTGGAGGATGCCTTCCGCACGATCATCTCGGCCGGCATCGTCAGCCCGGATGAGCGTGAAACACCGGCCAGCCGGAGTTTTTCCAGCTTGCTCGCCCAGCTGCGGGCCCCCGCTTATTCCACTCCTCCCCCCAACAAGGCCTGAGCCCAGGCTGGTCTCACCAGGTGCCCGATGCAGAGTCGATCCGTTGCCCGAGAACTGGCCCTGCTGATGCTGGGCCAGACCAACGACCGCGTTCCCGCCGCCGATCTGGCCTTGGATGGGCTGCTCAACCAGGCCTTGGCGACCCTGGCCCAGCACGTGCGTGAAGCCCTCGACCGCTCCGCCAGCGCCCTTCAGGAGGCGCAAGAGCATCTGCTTGAGAGCGAGTTGCTCGATGGCCAGGACCGCCTGCCCCAGGTGCGCGACCACCTGCAGCAGGGCCTCACCCAGGCGGAGCTGGCGCTCAACCAGCTTTCCGCCAGCCTGGAATTGCCGCGGCTGCTGCTGCTGGCTGACCAGGAGGGAGTGCGCAGGGGTGCGCTGGATCGCGCCCGGGCCGTGCTCCAGCGGCGGGAGGCCCTGGATGCCCGCCTCGATGGGGTGATGGAAGGCTGGCGCCTCACCCGCCTGCCGCGCATTGACCGCGACATCCTGCGCCTGGCGGCGGCGGAGATCGAGGCCTTCGGCACGCCGCCGGCGGTGGCCTGCAACGAGGCCGTGGAACTCGCCAATCGCTACAGCGACGAGCAGGGCCGGCGGATGATCAATGGCGTGCTGCGCCGTTTCACCCAGGCGGTGTCCTGAGCGATGGAGTTCGACTGGTTCCAGCGGGGTCGCAGCGCGGCCAGTGAGGGCGCGGCCCCCACGCCTGAGCCTGGGCCGATCCCAGAACAGCCGATCCCAGGCGCCACCGCTCCGCTGGAGGCTCCTCCCCCGCCTGAACCTGCCGCACCGGCCCCCGCGGCAGCGGCTGATCAGGCCCGCGAGGAGGCCCTCGACTGGGCGCGCCAGGCCTATGCGCGGCTGAAGCAGAAGCAGGAGGCCGAGCGCCTGGCCGCTGAGACGGCAGCAGGGCTGGAGGTCGCCGTCGTTTCGCCCGAGGCCCAGGCGCCGGCCCCTTCGGTGGCCGCTCCTCCCGAACCTTCTGGGGTCGAGCCACCCCAGGCGGGCTTGTCGCTGCTGGAGCAGGCCGCGGCCGAGCGCAGTCAGCGCCAACGGGAGTTGCTGGAGCGCGCTCCCCAGTCGCCGGAGGCACACGATGAGGATCAGCCCCAGCTGGGCGCCTTCGACGCCGATTTCACCTGGTCGGCGGAGGTGCTGGCGGCCCAGGGCCGTGAGCTCGATCAGGTCTCCCTGGAGGAGATCGACTGGCTCTCGCGTCTGCGGCGTGGGATGGAGAAGTCCCGCCAGGGGCTGGTCACCCAGCTTCTGGAGACCTTCGGTGATGACCCGCTCGGGCCGGAGGTGCTCGAGGACCTCGAATCCCTGCTGCTGCGCGCGGATGTGGGCGTCACGGCCACCGATCAGGTGCTCGAAGCCCTGCGCCGCCGACTCAACGAGCAGGTGGTGGACCCCTCCGAGGGGATCCGCTTCCTCAAGCAGCAGCTCCAGGAGTTGCTGGAGCGGCCGATCAACGCTAGTGGGCGTCCCCTGCTGGCCCCGGAGCGGGGCCGGTTGAACGTGTGGTTGCTGGTGGGGGTGAACGGTGTGGGCAAGACCACCACCCTCGGCAAGCTGGCCAACCTGGCGGTGCGCAGCGGCTACTCCTGCCTGATCGCCGCCGCCGACACCTTCCGGGCCGCGGCGGTGGAACAGGTGAAGGTCTGGGCTGAGCGCAGCGGTGTGGCCGTGATCGCCAACACCTCAGCCAATGCTGATCCTGCCGCCGTGGTCTTCGATGCGATCGGGGCGGCCCAGTCCAAGGGCCTCGATCTGGTGCTGGTGGACACCGCCGGACGGCTGCAGACCAAGCACAACTTGATGGAGGAGCTGGCCAAGGTGCGGCGCATCATTGATCGCCTGGCGCCGGAGGCCGCGGTGGAATCCCTGCTGGTGCTCGATTCCAGCCAGGGCCAGAACGGCCTGCGCCAGGCGATGGCCTTCGCCAAGGCCGCCGGGCTCACCGGTGTGGTGCTCACCAAGCTCGATGGCAGCTCCCGGGGTGGGGTGGCGGTGGCCGTGGCCTCCGAGGCTGGGTTGCCGATCCGCTTCATCGGCGCCGGCGAAACGATCCGCGACCTGCGGCCGTTCAATAGCTTTGAGTTCGTTGAGGCTCTGTTGGCGATCTAGGGTCCACGGCCCTGGGATACCCAGGTGCCGCTGCTACCTTTCGAGTCCTCCGCGGCCGCTCCGTTGAGCAGCCAGCCGTCCGCTTTCGGTTCCCCCCTGCCGTCTTCGGCGCCGCTGAAGGCAGCGGGAGCGGCCACTGCTGCGGCCTCGCTGCGGGAGCTGCTGGACAGCCTCAGCCGCGAGCAACGCCGCAATCTGGAACTGCTCAGTTCCCTGGGCTTTGCCCTGCGCAGCTACACCAACCTCAACCGCTTTCTGGAGTTGGTGCCCCTGGTGGCCTCCCGTCTGGTGGGGGCCGAGGGAGCCGTGCTGGTGGTGTTCCACAGCGATGGCAGGCTGTGGCGGGAGCAATTGCAGGTGAGCGCCCCTGAACCCTATGGGGAGCGGCTGCGCCAGCTGGGGCGGCTCGAGGACCGCCAGCTGGCGATCGAGGCGGGCGAGGAGGTGGTCGCCCAACGGCTCGATCAGCACCTGGGCCGCCTGCTCAAGGATCAGCTCTTTTTCGGCACCTCCGTGGTGGCGCGTAACCGCCAGCGGGGGCGCCTTTATGTGTTCGGCGCGAGGGAATCTCTGAACTGGAGCGACGTGCACCGCCGTCACGTGCAACTGGTGGCCGATCTCACTGGCGTGGCCCTGGAGAGCGAAGCCCTGGTGCAGGACCGGCGCCTGCACGAGCGCCTGGACCGTCAGCTCAGCACCGGCGCCGAGATTCAGGCCCAGCTCCTTCCGGACCACTGCCCGGTGATCGAAGGTGTCGAGTTGGCGGCCCGTTGCCGCCCCGCCTTCCAGGTGGGAGGTGACTACTACGACTTCATCCCCACCCGCCCCCAACTGCTGGGTCGTCTGCGGGAGCAGGGCCGCTGGGCCCTGGTGATGGGGGACGTGATGGGCAAGGGGGTGCCCGCCGGGCTGCTGATGACTCTTTTGCGGGGAATGCTGCGGGCTGAGGTGCTCAGCGGCCTGCCACCGGATCGCATCCTCCATGACCTCAACCAGCTGGCCCAGGAGGACCTGGCCCACTCCCACCGCTTCGTCACGCTCTTCTATTCCGACTTCGACCCCCGCACCCGCCTGCTGCGCTACGCCAACGCGGCCCACAACCCGCCGCTGATCTGGCGCCGTCAGCGCAACAGCGTCGATCGGCTCGATGCGCCGGGCCTGCTGATCGGCCTGCAGCCCGATGCCGATTACGGCAGCGAGCAACTGGTGCTGGAGCCGGGTGACGTGCTCCTCTACTACACCGATGGGGTCACCGAGGCCGCCGGTTTCTCCGGCGAGCGCTTCGATGAGGAGCGGTTGATGCGGGCCCTGCAGACGGCCGGTCGCTCCGGCATCGGCGCCCAGGGCATTCTCGATCAGCTCTTCGGCCGCCTGGATCGCTTTGTCGGTCCCGATCGCCAGCTTGAGGACGACGCCTCGATGGTGGTGCTCAAGGTGCGGGAGGAGGTGGCGCTGCCCCCGTTGCCGATCTGAACCCTTGGCGTCGGGTGCCAAGCTGAAGGATTGCGGTTGTTCAGCGGCCCCGATGGCACCCGACGCACCTGAATCCAAGCCGGCGGTCGGTGTCACGGGGGGTGCGGACGGCAGCTGGAGCAACCGTTTCGAGCAGGGGCTGCATCCGGCGATCGAGCGCTTCAACGCCTCGATCGGCTTCGACCTCGAGCTGCTGCCCCAGGACCTGGACGGCTCGATCGCCCATGCCCGCATGCTCGGCAGCTGCGGCGTGATCACGGCCGAGGAGGCCGAGCAGCTGGTGGCGGGCCTGGAGACCATCCGCGCCGAGGCGGCGGCCGGTGCGTTCAACCCCGGGCTGGAGGCCGAGGACGTGCATTTCGCCGTCGAGCGGCGGCTGATCGACTTGTTGGGTTCCCTGGGCAAGAAGCTGCACACCGGCCGCAGCCGCAACGACCAGGTGGGCACCGACCTGCGGCTGTGGTTGCGGCAGAAGATCGACCACATCGACGGGGCCCTGGTGCGGTACGAGCGGGCGTTGCTCGCCCTGGCCGAGGCCCATGCTCAGACCCTGATTCCGGGCTACACCCATCTGCAGCGGGCTCAGCCGATCTGTCTGGCCCACCATCTGCTGGCCTACGTGGAGATGGCCGAGCGCGATCGCCAGCGCCTGGGCGACCTGCGCCGGCGGGTGAACATCTCTCCTTTGGGCGCAGCGGCCCTGGCGGGGACCCCGGTGCCGATCGATCGCCGTCACACCGCCGAGGCCCTGGGCTTCGAAGCGATCTACGCCAACAGCCTCGATGCCGTCAGCGACCGGGATTTCACCGTCGAGTTCAGTGCCGCCGCCAGCCTGGTGATGGTGCACCTCAGCCGCCTGAGTGAGGAGGTGATTCTCTGGGCCAGTGAGGAGTTTGGGTTCGTGCGCCTCAGCGACCGCTGCGCCACCGGCAGCAGCCTGATGCCCCAGAAGAAGAACCCCGATGTGCCCGAGCTGGTGCGGGGCAAGGCCGGCCGGGTCTTCGGCCATCTCCAGGGCCTGCTGGTGATGATCAAGGGCCTGCCCCTGGCTTACAACAAAGACTTCCAGGAGGACAAGGAGGCCCTGTTCGACGTGGTTCGCACCACGCTCGATTGCCTCGAGGCGATGGCGATCCTGTTGGAAGAAGGGATCAGCTTCCGCCCTGAGCGCCTGGAGGCGGCGGTGGCGGCCGATTTCTCCAACGCCACCGATGTGGCCGACTATCTCGCGGCCAAGGGGGTGCCGTTTCGAGAGGCCTATCAGTTGGTGGGAGGACTGGTGAAGCGCTGTCTGGCCGAGGGGGTCCTGCTGCGGGAACTGCCCCTGGAGCGTTGGCAGGAGCTTCATCCGGCCTTCGCCGCCGACATTTTTGAAGCGATCCACCCCCGCCAGGTGGTGGCGGCCCGACGCAGTGAGGGGGGGACCGGATTCGAGCAGGTGGCGAAGCAACTGCGGAGGGCCGCGGCCCGTCTGGAGCCCTGAACGTGCGTTTTTCGGGGCGTGGTCGGATGTCCCATTCGGACTAATCTTGGAAGGTGAGAGGTCACTGATTCGATCCTTGGATCGTGTGCTGTGACCTCCCCGATCCCGGTCATTCGGTCCCATCCGTCCGTGAGCATTTTTGTCGGTAACCTCCCCTTCCGCGCGGAGCAGGAAGACGTGGCGGAGTTGTTTGCCCCCTTCGGTGGTGTGGTCAATTGCTCCCTCCCCCTGGAGCGGGACACCGGGCGCAAGCGGGGATTCGCCTTCGTCGAACTGGCCGATGATGCCGCCGAAGGCCGCGCTATTGACGCCCTGCAGGGCGCCGAATTGATGGGCCGTCCGCTGCGGATCAACAAGGCAGAGCCCCGTGGCAGTGGCGCCCCCAGGCGTTCGGGTGGCGGTTACGGCGGCGGCGGCGGTGGTGGAGGCTATGGCGGTGATCGTCCGGCCGAGCGCGGTGGCTACGGCGGTGGTGGTGGTTATGGCGTGGGTGGCGGTGGCGGTGGCGGCTATCGGGGTGCCGCCAGCCCCGCGTCCGGCGCGGAGACCGAACGGGGTTCCGGGGCCAGCGGCTGGGAGGACCGCAGCTACGGCGGTGGCGCCGAGGGCTTCGAGGAGGGCCGCAGCCGCCGGCGGCGCAGCGGCAGCACCGGTGCTGGAGCCGACAGCTCCAGCGACGATGGCTACGGCGGGGCTGAGGTCTGAGCCAGGGCCGCTCCCTTGGTCCCGGGGATCTGCCGGTGCAGGGTAATCAGCCGGCTTGATTCAGAGGCCGCGGTCCTCCAGTTGCAGGGCCGCCCTCACCAGCACCTCCGGCCCCGCGCCTCTGGCCCCGGCGGCTTCACCAAGCTGCCGGCGCCAGTGGCGCGCTCCAGGCACCCCTTCCACCACCTGCACCAGGTGGCGGGCGATCGGCCATAGCCGCCCGCCGCCGGCACACCAGCGCTCCGCATAGGGAACCAAGCCCCGCACCACCGATGAGGCCGAGGCCAGCGTTGCCCCGCTCTCGCCGAACAGGTCCCGGTCCACACTCCGCCAGCGCAGGGGGTGGTCGTAGGCGGCCCGCCCCACCATCACCCCGTCGAGATGCTCCAGGTGGGGACGGCAGTCCTCCAGGTGCTGCAGACCGCCATTGAGTTCAATGCGCAGCTCCGGCCGTTCCTGCTTGAGCTGGTGAACGAGCTCGGGGCGCAGGGGGGGAATGGTGCGGTTCTGCTTGGGGTCGAGGCCGCTGAGCCAGGCCTTGCGCGCGTGCACGCTGAAGCGACTCGCTCCGGCGGCGGCCACCCGGTCGACGAAGGCCAGCAGGGCTTCGAAGGAATCGAGCGCATCGATGCCGATGCGGTGCTTGACGGTCACGGGCAGGGGCCCGGCGGCGGCCATGGCCGCCACGCATTGGGCGACCCTGTCCGGTTGAGCCATCAGGCAGGCCCCGAAGCGGCCCTTCTGCACCTTTTCACTGGGACAGCCCAGGTTCAGGTTGATCTCGTCGTAATTCCAGTCGGCGGCCAAGCGGGCGGCCTGGGCGAGCTGGGCCGGATCATCGCCACCCACCTGAAGGGCCAGGGGTTTCTCGCTGGGATCGAAGGCCAGGAGCGTCTCCCGCCTGCCGTGGTGCAGGGCCTGGGCCACGACCATCTCGGTGTAGAGCAGGCTGCGGCGGGTGATCTGGCGCATCAGCACCCGAAAGTGCCGATCGGTGTAGTCCATCATCGGAGCCACACTGAAGCGATGGGCGGCGAAGACGTCATCCATCGCCCCATGCTGCCCTTCGCCCGGTCCACCCATGCCTCCAGCGTTTGCGACCCCCTGGCCCCTGGTGGTGGCCGGTGGTGGTGCAGCGGGGTTCATGGCGGCGATCAGCGCCGCCGAAGCGGGGCTCAAAGGGGTGCTGCTGCTGGAGGCCACCCCCACACCCCTGGCGAAGGTGTTGATCAGCGGTGGTGGCCGTTGCAATGTCACCCACGCCTGCTGGGACCCCCGCGCGTTGGTGGGCCATTACCCCCGGGGCGGCCGGGCGTTACTGGGTCCCTTCAGCCGCTTTGCCACTGCCGAGGCGGTCGAGTGGTTCAAGGCCCACGGCCTGGAGCTGGTGGAGGAAGCCGATGGGCGCCTGTTCCCCCGCAGCAACCGCTCGAGTGCGGTGGTGGCCAGCCTTCGGGAGGCGGCCCAGGCGGCGGGGGTGACCCTGCGCACCGGTGCGGCCCTGCAAACGGCCGAAGCGCTCCAGCCAGAGGGTTTTGAGCTGAGCCTGCGAGCGAGCGAAGGCCCCACGGAGTTGCGCTGCTGCCAGCTGCTGCTGGCCACCGGCGGTCACCCCAGCGGCCGTCAGATCGCCGCGCGCCTCGGCCACACGCTCGTGCCGCCGGTGCCTTCGCTGTTCACGCTGGCGCTGAAACCCAACCCGTTGCAGGAGCTAGCCGGGGTGGTCATGGATCCGGTGCGCCTGCAGTTGGAGCTTCCGGGAGCTCGCTTCCAGCAGCAGGGGCCGGTGCTGGTGACCCACTGGGGCCTCAGCGGTCCGGCCACCCTGCGGCTGACCGCCTTCGCCGCCCGGGCGTTGAAGGAGCAGGGATACCGCGCTCAGCTACGGGTGGATTGGAGCGGTGGCCGCAGCCAGCAGGATCTGGAGGTTGCCTTCGAGGGACTGCGGCGTGATCAGGCCCGTCGTCAGTTGAGCAGCTGGCGGCCCTGGCCCGAGCTCAGCCGCCGGCTCTGGCTGCATCTGCTGGCCGTTTGCGGCATCGAGGGCACGGGCCGTTGGGCGGAGCTGCGGCGGCCCCAGCAAAAGGCCCTGATCGACGCCCTTCGGGCCAGCCGCTACGCGGTGGGGGGTCGTGGCCCCTTTGGCGAAGAGTTCGTCACCGCTGGGGGGGTGAGCCTCGGGGAGGTGAACCTGGCCACCATGGCCAGCCGCAAGCTGACCGGGCTGTATTTCGCCGGAGAGTTATTGGATGTGGATGGCATCACCGGTGGCTTCAATTTCCAGCACTGCTGGAGCTCCGGTTGGCTCGCGGGACGGGCGTTGGCCGCGTCAGCGGATCTTGTCGAAGACGGAGAACATCGGTAGATACATCGCCACCAGGATGGAGGCCACCATGCCGCCGACGATCACGATCATGAACGGTTCGATCAAGGCCGTCAGTGCTTTGGTGGTAGTACTCACTTCGTCCTCGTAAAAGTCGGCCACTTTGGTCAGCATCTTATCCATTTCACCGGTTTCCTCGCCGATCGCCAACATGCTCATCGCCATCTCTGGAAACACATTTCCCTTGTTCAAGGAGCTGCTGAGGGGGATGCCCTCCTGCACATCTTTTCTGGAGGCGCCGATCGCATCGGAGATGATCGTGTTGCCGGCGGTTTCCTGAACGATCTCCAGGCAAAGCAGGATCGGCACGCCTGCCCTGCTCAGGGAGCTGTAGACGCGGCAAAACTGGGCGGTGGCGCTTTTTTGGATGAGGTCACCAAAGAGGGGAACCTTAAGCATCAAGGCATCCACCTTGCGTCGCCCCGCTGGTGTGGCATAAAAGCGGCCAAAAAGCCAGGCCGCCAGCATGATTCCACCGACCAGAAAGAAGGAGAAGGAGGATCGCAACAGAGCGCTGAGATTCACCAGGGCTTGCGTGAAGGCGGGTAGTTCAGCGCCCAGTTGTTTGAAGATATCGGCAAATTGAGGGATCACGAAGATCGTCATTCCCAGAAAAACGCCGATGGCGATGACGAACACGGCAACGGGATAGCCCAGGGCCCCCTTGATCTGGTTCTGAAGCTTTGAGATGTTCTCGAGCAGAATCGCCAGGCGCCTGAGGGTTTCATCCAGCACACCGCCGGCCTCGCCCGCCTCCACCATGGCCACGAACAACCGATCAAAGATCTTGGGAAACTTGCGCATGGAGCTTCCCAGGTTGCCGCCCTGGTTCACATCCACACTGATCTGGCTGATCGCCCGTTTGAACATGGGCAACTTCTGCTGGTGGGCCATCAGATCAAGGCTGCGCACGATCGGCACGCCCGCATCGACCATGGCCGCCAATTTGGTGGCGAAGATCGCCTTGTCCTTCACCCCTGGGACCTTTTCAAAGGCTGCGCCCAGTTCCATGCTGAGGAGTGAATTGGCGCCTTTCTTCTCGGCTCCCCCCTTGGCTCCGGCTTGGGCGCCATTGCCGGCCACCAGGCTTGAAGGGGCGATGCCCCGGCGCCGCAGGTCCCGTTTGGCCGCATTTTGATCGGCCGCTGTGAGTTTCAGCTGTCGTTGCTGACCCAGGGTGTTGGTGTAGGTGGCGGTGAAGGTGGGCATCGATCGTTAAGAGAGGGAATGAATCAAATCTTGTTTTCGAGCAGCCGGTTCAATTCCTCTGGCTTGCTGGCTTTGCCCTGGGCCTCTTTGGCGCTGATCTCGCCTCTGAGAACCATATCGGCCAAGGCCTTCTCCAGGGTGATCATGCCGAAGGTGGCACCGGTCTGGATCTGGGAGTAGATCTGGGCTGTCTTGCCTTCACGGATCAGGTTCCCGAGGGCGGGCGTGTTGATCATGATCTCCTGGGCCATCACCCGGCCGAACTGACCGGGCTCAGGATTGAGCCGCTTGCACAGGGTCTGCGAGAAGACGGCCAGAAGGCTGTTGCTCAGCTGCACCCGAATCTGGGTCTGCTGGGCCGCCGGAAACACATCCACCATGCGGTCCACGGTCTGGGCGGCGGAGCTGGTGTGCAGGGTTCCGAAGACCAGGTGGCCCGTTTCGGCGGCGGTGATGGCCAGCTGAATCGTTTCCAGGTCGCGCATTTCCCCCACCAGAATCACATCCGGGTCTTCGCGCAGGGCTGCCCGCAGGGCATTGGCGAAGCTCTTGGTGTCGTCATGGAGCTGGCGTTGATGCACCAGAGATTTATCGTTTTTGTAGGTGAATTCGATCGGATCTTCGACCGTGATGATGTGTTCGGCCCTGGTGTGGTTGATGTGATCGAGCAGGGCCGCCAGCGTGGTGGTTTTCCCTGATCCGGTGGGTCCGGTGACCAGCACCAGGCCCCGGGGCTTGCGGCTCATTTCCTCCACCACAGGAGGCAGGTTGAGGGATTCCAGGCTGGGAACGTCGTTGCCCAGGGCCCGCAGGCAGGCGGCGTAAGTACCTCGCTGGCGGTAGACGTTGACCCGAAAGCGGGCCACGCCCTTGAGGCCGTAGGAACAATCCAGTTCCCAGTTTTGCTCCAGCTGTTTGCGCTGAGCATTGTTCACCATGGAAAAAATCAGCCGGTTGCAGTCTTCCTCGGAGAGTTTGTCTTCTGTGATCGGCTGAAGTTGGCCATTGAATCGACCGTAGGGAGGGTGTCCTGTGGCGAGGTGAAGGTCGCTGCCGCCATCCTTGACCACTTTCATCATCAGGTCTTCGATCAAGAGCTCCATGGCCGCGATGCTTTTCGCCTATTGTGTTCGATCAGAAGGCAAACAGCAAGCATCGAAACGAGTTTCAGCCACGGGCTGTCAGGCAGTAGGGGCACTCGAGCCATTCATCGCGCATGCCGGCGCCGCAGCCCCGGCAGGTGCTCGTGGTGATCGCTCGGGCCCGGCGCTCCGATTCCAGACCTGAGTCGGTGAGGATCATGCGTTCAATTTCCTCCAGGGTTGTGTAGCCCTGACGGACCAGATCTAGTCCGTAGCTAAGCAAGGTCTTCATGCCCGATTCGATCGCAATTTTGCGAATCTGATCAGTGGTGGCTTGCTGGGAGATCGCCGAGGTCAGATTTTCATTGATTCGCAGAACTTCATAGATTCCGATCCGACCCTTATAACCGCTGCCTTGACAAGTCTGGCAGATGCCACTGCCGACATGGTTGGTTTTTTTGGCTTTGTAGAAGGTGACATTTTCCTCAGAGCTGCTGAGCAGTCCGAAGCGCCCCAATTCCTGCGAAGAGGGGTGATACTCCATGCGGCAGCTGGGGCAGACGCGGCGCACCAGACGCTGGGAGACAATCCCAAGCAGGGAGGCGCTGACCATGAACGGCTCCACACCCATTTCCGCCAGGCGGGCGATGGCGCTGGGGGCGTCGTTGCAATGGAGGGTGGTGAGCACCAAGTGTCCGGTCAAGGCCGCCTCAATGGCGGTCTTGGCGGTTTCCAGGTCCCGGGTTTCCCCCACCAGGAGCACGTCGGGATCCTGACGCATGAAGGCCCGCAGCGCCAGGGAGAAGTCGAAGCCCTTTTCACGGTTCACCTGGCTCTGGGTGATGCCCTTGAGGGTGTATTCGATTGGATCTTCGACCGTGGAAATGTTGATGTCCGGGCTGTTGCGCTCAGCCAGGAGCGAATAGAGCGTGGTGGATTTACCCGAGCCTGTGGGCCCGGTCACCAGAATCATGCCGAAGGGTTTCGAACCAAGGTCGCGAAGGGTTTCCAGGGCAACAGGATCGGTGATCAGCTTGTCGAGGCCCAGCTGGGTGGCGCCGCTGTCCAGCAGCCGCATCACCACTTTCTCCCCATACTTGGTAGGAAGTGTGCTGACCCGAAGATCGAAGGTGCGGCCCCTGAACACCCGTCTGATGCGGCCATCCTGGGGCATGCGACGCTCGGCGATGTCCAGCTCGGACATGATTTTCAAGCGTGAGGTGACCGCTGGAATGATGTTCTTGGGCAGTTTTTCCAGCTGTTGCAGCACCCCGTCCTGCCTGAAACGGATCACCAGGCCATCTTCCTGTGGTTCGACGTGAATATCACTGGTGCCCGTACTCAGCGCCTGGATCAGGATCTTGTCCACCAGGCTGATGATCGGTGAGGCGTTGGAGGCGTTGATGCTGGACTCCAGGTCCATGTTGTTGGGGTCCTCCTCCTGGGACTCCTCCAACCGTCCGGGGATGTTGAGGTCATCAAGCAGGGAGAGCCGAACTGGTGGTAACTCTTCCTCGCCTTCCCCCTCGATGGGCTCCTCCAGCAGGGCGCCGGCATCGCTGTCGTCGGGGACGAGGGATTGACCGCTGAGGGCGGCTTCGATCTCTTCCTGCAGTGCCATCCGCAGCTCGGTCTCGAGGCCCTTGGCGGTCAGTTCTTCCCCGAGGGCCAGCCGTTGCTCCAGGCCCCAGAACGTAGGGATGGCGATCGTTGCCCGGTTCCCCTCCCTGCCCACCACCAGACAGCCCAGTTCGCGGCTGCGTTCAGGGCTGAGCACCGCTTCGTTGCCGCTGGCTTCGGCGCCGCCACGGGCCAGCACGTCCGGCCGCAGCACCTGTTCCCCCATCAGCAACTCCACTTCAAGCCGTTGCTGGGCCACGGTCTTGGCAGCGGGAACCGGACGGGCGGGCGTGAGGGTCATGGCGACGGCAGGCTGGAGGTTCAAAGGTGCGGGCTTCCCCCGCTTGTGGGAGGCGGGCCCAGACGTTCAACATGTCTAAGTCCAAATTCTGGTTCAGTCAGCATGAGCGGCGAAGCCACGCCTTCCTCTTCCCAGGGCAACCATGCCGCCGAGGGCGCGTCAGACCACCCGGTGGATGACCTCAACGGGCTCGGGGCCGACGCCGGCCAGGCGGCGGGCGAGCCGGTAGACGCTTCGGCCCAGGCTGACGCCTTTCGGGCTCCTCAGGCGGAAGGGGGCGATGCCGAGCGACGTCCCCTTCTCGAAGCCGAGATCGAGCGCCTCAAGGCCGACAACGAGAGCCTGCGGGCCCAATACATGCGCATTGCCGCCGATTTCGACAACTTCCGCAAGCGCCAGAGCCGCGATCAGGACGACCTCAAGCAGCAGATCATCTGTTCCACCTTGAGCGAAGTTCTGCCGGTGGTGGACAACTTCGATCGGGCTCGCCAGCAGCTCAACCCCGAGGGGGAGGAGGCCCTGAGCCTGCATCGCAGTTACCAGGGTCTCTACAAACAGTTGGTGGACGTGTTCAAGCAGTTGGGGGTGTCCCCGATGCGGGTGGAGGGGGAACCCTTTGATCCCAGCCTGCACGAGGCGGTGCTGCGGGAGCCAAGTGAGGAGCACCCCGAAGACGTGGTGATCGCCGAGCTGCAGCGGGGGTACCACCTCGATGGGCGTGTGTTGCGCCACGCACTGGTGAAGGTGTCGATGGGCCCTGGTCCCAGCTCCGGTGACGCCCCCAACCCGGCAGCGCAGGACGTCCAGGCGGGCTGAGACCTCTGCTGGTCCCAGGCGCGGGGGTCGGTTCTCACCCCTTCGGAGTGGCCGCTGGTGAGTTTTAGGGTGGCAGCGACTGACAGGGCCGATGGCGGATTACTACGACCTGCTTGGGGTGCCACGG
This sequence comes from Cyanobium sp. ATX 6F1, assembly GCF_024346315.1. NCBI lineage: Bacteria > Bacillati > Cyanobacteriota > Cyanophyceae > Synechococcales > Prochlorococcaceae > Cyanobium > Cyanobium sp. ATX 6F1. Next base: position 63,273 of record NZ_JAGQCS010000007.1, on the reverse strand, counting down.
GAGGCAGACGCCGAGACCCTCAAGCGGGCCTACCGCCGTCTGGCTCGCCAGTACCACCCGGACATCAACAAGGATCCCGGCGCCGAGGATCGCTTCAAGGAAATCGGTCGCGCCTACGAGGTGCTCAGCGATCCCCAGACCCGCTCCCGCTACGACCAGTTCGGTGAGGCGGGCCTGGGCGGTGCCGCCGGAGCCCCCGACATGGGCGATATGGGCGGGTTCGCCGACCTGTTCGAGACCTTCTTCAGCGGATTCGGCGGAGCTGGCGGCGCTCCGGGCCCCCGCCGCCGCGGCCCTCGCCAGGGGGATGACCTGCGCCTTGACCTCACGATCAGCTTCAAGGAGGCGATCTTCGGCCAGGAGCGGGACGTGCAGATCCGCCATCTGGAAACCTGCACCACCTGCAGTGGTTCCGGGGCGAAATCAGGCAGCGGGCCCACCACCTGTGGCACCTGCAACGGTGCCGGCCAGGTGCGTCGGGCCACCCGCACTCCCTTCGGCAGCTTCACCCAGGTGGCCCCCTGCCCCACCTGTGAGGGCACCGGCCAGGTGATCGCCGACCCCTGCAATGCCTGTGGTGGCCAGGGCCTGCAGCAGGTGCGCAAGAAGCTGCGCCTGAACATTCCCGCCGGGGTCGATTCCGGCACCCGCCTGCGGGTGGCCGGTGAGGGCAACGCTGGCCAGCGGGGCGGCCCCGCGGGGGATCTGTATGTGTTCCTGACCGTTCAGACCAATTCCCAGCTGCGCCGCGACGGGATCCACATCCACTCCGAGGTCAGCGTCAGCTACCTGCAGGCGATCCTGGGCGATCGCATCGAGGTGGAAACGGTGGATGGCCCGGAAACCCTTGAGATTCCAGCCGGCACCCAGCCCGGCGCGGTGCTCACGCTGACGGGCAAGGGGGTGCCCAAGCTCGGCAACCCTGTGGCGCGAGGCAATCATCAGTTCACCATCAAGGTGAAGTTGCCCACCAAGCTCTCGAGCGAGGAACGCTCCCTGCTCGATCAACTGGCCGGTCACCACGCCAGCAAGGACCATCCCCACAAGAGCGGCCTGTTCGGCGGGCTGTTCGGTTGATGCACGCCCTCGACCTGCGCGGTACCCCCTGTCCGGTGAACTTCATCCGCGCCCGGTTGGCCCTTGAGGCGATCGAGCCCGGCGAGTGCCTGTGGGTGGATCTGGAGGCGGGGGAGCCGGAGCGTTCCGTGGGTGAGGGTTTGCGCCGTGAGGGTCACGCGGTGGAGGTGAGCCCCAGCGAAAACGGCTCCGTGCGCCTGCTGATCCGCCGCCATGGCGGCTGAGGCCCGGGTGGTGGCCCTTCAGGCCAATTTCTGCCAGGTGCAGCTCAGCCGACCCGGTCCCGGAGCGGTCGAGCGCCTGCTGTGCACCCGCCGCACCCGGCTGGGGAAGCGCGGTCAGCAGATCTGTGTGGGTGATTGGGTGAGCGTGGAGGCGATCGACTGGGTGGAGCGGCGCGGCGCCATCGCTGGGCGCGGGGATCGGCAGAGCCTGCTGGAGCGGCCGGCCGTGGCCAATTGCACCCGCATCGTCGTGGTGGTCTCCCTGGCTCAACCCGAACCCGATCCCCTTCAGCTCACCCGTTTCCTGATCACCGCCGAGCGCAGCCACCAGCAGGTGGAGGTGTTGTTCAGCAAGGCCGATCAGGTGCCCACAGAGCAGGTGGAGGCGTGGGTGAGGCGGTTGGAGGGTTGGGGCTACGCGGCCCTGGCGGTGTCCAGCCTGAGCGGTCTGGGGTTGGGCGAGCTGGCGGCTCGGCTCTCCACTCCGGGGCTCAGCGTGCTCTGCGGGCCCTCGGGGGTGGGCAAGAGCAGCCTGCTCAATGCCCTGCTGCCGGCGTTGCGGTTGCGGGTGGCCGCCGTGTCAGGTCGCCTGCAGCGGGGGCGCCACACCACCCGCCACGTGGAGCTGTTTGCCCTGGCCCAAGGGGCGCTGGTGGCGGATTCTCCGGGCTTCAACCGGCCCGATCTGCCCAGCGATCCCCAGGCCCTGGGACGACTGTTTCCCGAGATCCGCCAGGCGCTGGCGATCAGCCCCTGTCGGTTCAAGAATTGTCTCCACCAGGGGGATCCCGGCTGCGCCGTCGGCCAGCACTGGGACCGGTACGGGCTCTACGGCCAGTGCCTGCAGGACATCGCCTTCGGCGCTGAGGCCCCCCGTGAACGCTCGGTGCCTGTGCCCCAGCGGACCGGGGACTCCCGCCGTCTGCAGCGTCAGCGGCTTCAGGAGGAAATCGAGGATGAGGGAGAGATCAGCCTCCGAAACCCGGCAAATTGAGACCGCCGGTGAGCTGCTCCATGCGCTCCTTCATCGTGGTGGTGGAGAGCTCATAGGCCGCCTTGAGCGCTTCAAGGGTGGCGGTTTCGGTGGCTACGGCGCCTTCGCTCACCAGTTCAGGCGCGAGGCTGATCCTCAGCGGCTGCTGGTTGCCCGACAGCCAGACACTGGCGCGGCCATCCTCACTCTTCCCCTCCAGTTCGAGCGCATCGAGTTCATCCTGCAGTTTCTGGGCGTCCTGCTGGATCTGCTGGGCCTTGCGGAACGCTTCGGTGAGCTGGCCGAAGTTGGGAAGCCCGAAGCCGGACATGGATGCGATGCGGAGGTCTGGGCAGGCTAGGTCCTGGGGCCCAGTCGTTTCACCTCTGGATGCAGCCAGAGTCCATGGGCGGCGAGCACCTGCTGCTGCACCAGGGCGATCAGCCCATCGATGTCCCTGGCCGTGGCACCGCCTGTGTTGACGATGAAGTTGGCGTGCAACGGCGAAACCTGGGCGGCGCCCACCCGGGTGCCCTTGAGTCCCAGGTTCTCGATCAGTTGGCCCGCCTTCAGGGGTTCCGGGTTGCGGAAGACGCTGCCGCAACTTGGTTGCTGGTAGGGCTGGGTGCTGGTGCGGCTGAGCAGGTTGGCGCTGGTGCGCCGGCTGATCTCCGCCGGGTCATGGCCCGCCGTCAGCCGAAACCGGGCCGAGAGCACCACCAGGGGTTCCTCCTGCAGACGGCTGTGGCGGTAGGCGAAGGCCAGCTCCGCCGCCTTGAGCACGAAGGGTGTGCGGCCGCGCCCGGGGTCGAGCACGGTCACTTCCTCAAGCCAGTCGGCCGTGCAGCCCCCCTGGGCCCCCGCGTTCATCACCACGGCCCCGCCCACGGTGCCGGGGATGCCCACCGCCCACTCCAGCCCACTGAGACCGGCGCGGGCAGCCTTGCGGGCCAGGGTGGGGATCGGCTCCCCTGCTTGGGCCTCCACCAACCCAGAGCTTGCCTCAAGTGTGCTGCCCTGGAGACGGCGGAGGCAGAGGATCAGTCCCCCCAGACCGGCGTCGGCGATCAGCAGGTTGGAGCCGGCGCCGATCAGCTGCAGGTCGAGACCCTCGACCGTCGCCCAGCGGCTCAGGGAGATCAGCTGTTCGGGGGTTTCCGGCTCGGCGAACCATTGGGCGGGCCCCCCCACTTTCCAGGTGGTGTACTCCGCGAGCGGGATCGCCTGGCGCAGGCCGGCAGGGCGCAGACCAGTGGCCATCGCTCAGGCCGCCAGGGCCGGGGCGGCGTTGGGTTTTTCCAGGGCCTGGAGTCCGTCCCAGAGACCATTCACGTCACCGGCACCCATGGCCAGCACCAGATCCCCTTCCCGGCTGTGGCGACCCACCTGTTCGGCCAGGTGCAGGAGATCCTGGCTCACCCATACGGGCAGATCGGGCTTGAGCCGAGCCATGCACTGGGCGAGCGCTTCGCTGGAGATGCCCTTGATGGGGGCCTCGCCGGCCGCATAGAGCGGTGCCAGCAGCACCGCGTCGGCTTCGCAGAGCGCCTTGGCGAAGCCCTCGAGAAATTCGGCGGTGCGGCTGTAGCGATGGGGCTGGAACACCGCCACCAGCCGGCGGGGGGGCACCGGCAGGGGGCTGCGGCCGCTGCTGATCATCAACCGCGCCATCGCCAGAGTGGCCCCCACCTCGCTGGGGTGATGGGCGTAGTCGTCGACCACCTGGCGCCCGTGCCAGCTGCCGCGGAAGTCGAATCGGCGGCCAGGGGGCTGCAGCGACTGGATCGCCTGCTTCAGTTCGGCGAAGGACACCCCCTGGAGCCGGCAGGCGGCCAGGGCGGCGGTGGCGTTGCTGAGGTTGTGGAGACCCGGCAGGGGCAGCTCGAACAGGCCCAGGCTCTGGCCTTGTTCGAAGAACTCGGCTTCGGTGCGGTCGCCATCGAGGCGCCGGGGAAGGGCGGCGAAATCCATCCCTTCGCTGCGGCTGACCGACCACCAGGCCTGGGGCTCGAAGTGCTTCCGCAGGATCGGATCGTCGTGGTTGGCCAGCACCGATTCGCAGCCGCTGGCGAACCGCTTCAAGGTGGCGATCAGGGTCCCCAGGTCGGGGTAGTGATCGGTGTGGTCGAGCTCCAGGTTGGTGATCACCCCGAGGCTGGGCCTGAATTTCACCAGCGAGCCGTCGGATTCATCGGCCTCCGCCACCAGGAGCCGACCGGCGCCGTTGCGGCCATTGCTGCCGAAGGCGGGCACGATGCCGCCGATCACGGCCGTGGGGTCGTGGTTGGTGGCCAACAAGAGCGTGGCCACCAGGGTGCTGGTGGTGGTTTTGCCGTGGCTGCCGGCGATGGCGATCGAGGTCTGGCCGTTGATCAGGGCCGCCAGCACGTCGGAGCGATGACAGATCTCCAGGCCGGCGGAGCGGGCCGCGGTCAGTTCGGGGTTTGCCTCCGGCACGGCGGTGCTGATCACCACCAGCGGTGACCTTGAGATGCCGCTGCGGATGGCATCAATGGTGGCGCCGTTCTGCTGACGGAACACCCGAACCCCCCGCTGGCGCAGGTCCTGGAGCACGGCGCTGTCCTTGGGGTCCGAGCCGCTGACGTTGAAGCCCCGATCGGCCAGGATCCCCGCCAGCGCCGACATCCCGATTCCGCCAACCCCGATGAAGTGGAGAGGTTGCTGACGATCGAGCACAGGTCCCAAGGGAGCGTCCAAACCTGATCGAAGTTAAGCCGGGATGGTCCCCTTGTCTCTAGCGCCTGTCGCAAGGCGAGATCTGTCGGTTCGTGCCGTGACCGGGGAAGGCGGACCCCTATTTCTGTATGATTCGCATCCGAATCACCCGTTTTAGTAACGGGTTTCCCCCCCTGCCATGACCTTGCGTGTTGCGATCAATGGATTCGGCCGAATTGGTCGCAACTTCATGCGTTGTTGGCTGAGCCGTGGCGTCAACACCGGTATCGAGGTGGTTGGTCTCAACGACACGTCCGATCCCCGCACCAACTCCCACCTGCTCCAGTACGACTCGATGCTCGGGCACATCCGGGATGCCGAGGTCAGCTACTCCGATAGCGCGATCATCGTCAACGGCCGGGAGATCAAATGCTTCTCCGACCGCAATCCGCTCAACCTCCCCTGGAAGGAGTGGGGCGTGGACCTGGTGATCGAGGCCACCGGCGTCTTCAACGACGACGTGGGCGCCAGCAAGCACATTCAGGCGGGTGCCAGGAAAGTGATTCTCACCGCCCCCGGCAAGGGTGCCGGTGTGGGCACCTTCGTGGTGGGGGTCAATGCCGATCAGTACCGGCACGAGGATTTCGACATCCTCAGCAATGCCAGCTGCACCACCAACTGCATGGCACCGCTGGTCAAGGTTCTCGACCAGACCTTCGGCATCGTCAAGGGCACGATGACCACCACCCACAGCTACACCGGTGACCAGCGCATTCTCGACGCCTCCCACCGCGACCTGCGCCGGGCCCGGGCCGCCGCCGTGAACATCGTGCCCACCAGCACGGGCGCCGCCCAGGCCGTGGCCCTGGTCTATCCGCCCATGAAGGGCAAGCTCAGCGGCATCGCCATGCGGGTGCCCACCCCCAATGTGTCGGTGGTGGACATGGTGCTGGAAGTGGGTCGCCCCACCAACCGGGACGAAGTGAACGCCGTGCTGAAGGGAGCTTCCGAGGGTGCCATGAAGGGCATCATCAAGTACTCCGATCTGCCCCTGGTCTCCTCCGACCACGCCGGCACAGACGAATCCGCGATCGTCGACTCCGACCTCACCCTGGTGATGGGGGACAACATGCTGAAGGTGATCGCCTGGTACGACAACGAGTGGGGCTACAGCCAGCGGGTGGTCGATCTGGCCGAAGTGGTCTCCAGGAACTGGAAGTGACGTTTCGTTTATGTTGGCCGCCCCTGGGATGGGGCGGCTTTTTTTTGTGCAGCGCTTCAGTGCGTCGAAACCGTTCAGTTGGCCTCGAAGTGGCGGTAGCCGAGATTCGGGCTGAGCGACTCACCCGTTTCGGCCCAAAGCACCTGCCCAGGGCCTTCGACGAGTCGGCCAATCGCCGCGCTGCCGGGCAGGGCGTCCAAGAAGGCCTCGCACCAGCCGGGGGACAGGGCGAGCACCAGCTCGAAGTCCTCCCCGCCCCCGAGGCACCAGGCCTCCGCCAGGGCAAGGGGTGCCAGGGTCGGATCGATCGGTAGGGCGGCCCGCTCCAGCAGGGCGGTGCAACTGCTGCCGCGGGCCAGCAGGGTCACGGCCGTGGCCAGGCCATCGCTGCTGTCGGTGCCGCCGACCCGCCAGGGCTCCTGGGGCGGTCGGCTGCGCTCCAGGGCTTCCACGGCATCGAAGCGGGGGAGGGGGCGGCGATGGGCCCGGATGGCCCGTTGAACCCCCTCGCCCTCCAGGGACTCTTTGGGCGTTTCGCCCAGCAGCAGGGCGAGCCCCAGGCGGCTGAGGCCGTGGGGGCCGGTGCTGACCAGCCGATCTCCCGGGCGGCCATCGCCGCGGCCGATTGCCTCCCCCGGCGTCAGCTGCCCCAGGGCCGTGATCGCCAGCATCCGCTGCTCCCCGGCGCTGCAGTCCCCCCCCAGCAAATCGCCCCCGTAGCGCGCCAGGACCTCCCCCAGCCCGCCGTAGACCCCCTCCACCCAGCTCCAGGCGGTGGAGCCGGGGGCCACCAGTCCAACGGTGAGGCCCCGCACAGAGTGGCAGCCCATGGCCGCCAGATCAGAGAGGTTGGCCGCGGCGGCCCGCCAGCCCAGGTCAGCCGCCGCGATGGTGGCGTCGCTGAAGTGAACGCCCTCCACCAGAACATCGGTGGTGACCACCAGGACACGGTCGCCCGGTGCCTTTAGCAGGGCCCCGTCATCGTTGAACTGGCCAGGGGGCGCGTAAGCCTCCAGGCGTCGGATCAGCTCGGCTTCCCCCAGCGCCGCCAGGGTGGCCGGTTCAGCCATGGGCCCGCAGGTTCTCGGCCCCTTCCAGCACCTTGGCGCTCACGATGCCGTCATCGGCGGTGAGTTCGGAAAGCACATCGAAACCGTCCACCACGTAGCCGAAGGCGGCATAACGGCCGTCGATCAGGTTCAGGCCCGCCGGGGTCAGTTCCGGTTCGAATAAGAACAGGAAGAACTGGGAGGAGCCGTCGCCGAGGTCGGCGTCGGAGTGGGCCCAGCCCAGGGTGCCCTTGGTGGCAAAGGGCAGGCTGGGGGACGCTTTGAACAGGCCCAGCTCCTCGAAGGTCTGGTTGTAGAAGGGCTCGCTTTCGCCGGGCACCTTGATCTCCAGGGGAACCCGGCGTTGCTGCTTGCTCACCGGATCGACGAAGCCGTCGGCAGGGCCGGCGGGGGCGCCGGTCTGGAGCACGTAGAAATCTTCGGCGCGGTTGAAGGGCAGGCCGTCGTAGAAGCCTCGTTGCACCAGGTCGACGAAGGCTCCGGCGGTGAGCGGGGCGTTGTAGCCGTCCACCACAGCGGTCAGATCACCCTTGTTGGTGGTCAGGCGCACGGTGGCTCGGCCCAGCAGGCGGGGCAGTTCTGCGAATTGATCGGGGATCGTGAACGGGAACGGCCCCACCTGCAGCGCTTCTGCGGCGCCGATCGTGCTCAGGGCCTGGCGGCGAGCGGCCAGGAAGTCGTCGCGGTTCTGGGTTTCGGTGGTGGCGGCCAGGGCCTGCAACTGCCCATCGAGTTGATCGAGCAGGGCCCCAGTGGCGGCCCGGTCGGCCTCCGGGAAGCTGGCCAGGATCGCCCCCCTTTGGCCGCTGAACAGCGACTGTGTGCGCCGCACCGTGTTGGCCAGGGCGCTCCAGCGCTTGGCCCGCAGATCATCGCTGGAGTTCTCCAGCCGGTGCTGCAGATCCTGCAGTTGGGGCTGGTCCACCGGCAGGGCATCCCGCAGCAGCGCCGCGGGGTCGGTGATGGCGTTGCCGGGGGGCAGGGCCGCCAGGACCGGGACCGCGCCCGAGAGGTTCACCAGGCCGCCCAGCACCAGGGCCAACAGCCAGGCGAGGGCCTGCCCGCCTTGCCTTGCGTCGATCCTTCGATCTGTGCCTGTCATGGCCAATCCAGCCTCTGACTGGACTTTGGCACAGCCGTACAATCCGCCAGAACCCGTTCCGCCGGAATGATCTCCAGCAACGACTTTCGTACCGGTACAACGATTGAGCTGGATGGCCAGGTCTGGCGGGTGGTGGAGTTCCTGCATGTGAAGCCCGGCAAGGGCTCTGCCTTCGTGCGCACCAAGCTCAAGGGGGTCCAGAGCGGCAACGTGGTCGAGAAGACCTTTCGGGCCGGGGAGACCATGCCCCAGGCCCTGCTCGAGAAGGCCACCCTCCAGCACACCTACATGGAGGGCGAGGACTACGTCTTCATGGACATGGCCTCCTACGAGGAGACCCGGCTCACGGCCAAACAGATTGGTGATGGCCGCAAATACCTCAAAGAAGGCATGGCGGTGAGTGTCGTCTCCTGGAATGGCAAGCCCCTGGAGGTGGAGCTGCCCAATTCGGTGGTGCTTGAGATCACCCAGACTGATCCCGGTGTCAAGGGCGACACCGCCACAGGCGGCACCAAGCCGGCGATCGTCGAAACCGGTGCCCAGGTGATGGTGCCGCTGTTCATCACGATCGGCGAAAAGATCAAGATCGATACCCGCACTGACAGTTATCTGGGACGGGAGTCCTGAGGCGCCGCCATGCAGCTTGATTACGACCAGCTTCAGAAGCTGCTGGCCCTGCTGGGGGCCAGCGATATCCAGGAACTCAAGCTCGAGGGCGACGACTTCCGTCTTGAGGTGCGGCGCAACCTGCCCGCAGCCCAGGCGGTGTCGCTGCTGCCGGCCGCTCCGCTGGCCCCGGCCGCTCCCGTGGCGGCGGTGACGCCGCCTGGGGCGACCGCGGTGCCATCGGCGGCTCCTCCCGCGGCGGCGGCCGTCCGTGGGGATCTGGTGGCGATCACGGCCCCGATGGTGGGGACGTTCTACCGGGCTTCGGCCCCCGGTGAGCCCAATTTCGTCGAGATCGGCCAGCGCATCAGCGTCGGTCAGACCGTCTGCATCCTTGAGGCGATGAAGCTCATGAACGAGCTTGAAACCGAGTTCAGCGGTGAGGTGGTCGAGATCCTCTTGGACAACGGCACCCCGGTGGAATTCGGCCAGGTGCTGATGCGGGTCAAGCCGGGCTGAGTTCCAGGGCCGTTTCCAGGGCCGCCTGCATGCTGTCGGGTCGGGCGATCCCCTGGCCGGCGATCGAAAAGCCCGTGCCGTGGTCGGGGGAGGTGCGCAGGAACGGCAGCCCGAGGCTGGTGTTCACCGCCGCGTCGAAGGCCAGGAGTTTCACCGGAATCAGCCCTTGATCGTGGTAGAGGGCCAGGTATCCGTCCGGTCCGCCGCCGCCCCGGCGCCAGGCCTCGGCGGCGCTCAGCCAGCAGGTGTCCGGCGGCAGGGGACCGACCAGATCCACCTCCGGGTGCTGGCCGCGCCAGCGCTCGAGCAGGGGTACCAGCCAGGTGACCTCTTCCTCCCCGAGGACGCCGGCTTCGCCCGCATGGGGGTTCAAGCCCGCCACCACCAGTTGTGGTGTGGGGTTGAAGCGAAGACTGAACTGGCGCAGTACATCAAGTTTCATTTCCACCCTTCGGGCGTCCAGGGCGTCGGGAACCTGGGCCAGCGGTAGGTGGGTGGTGGCCAGCAGGGTGTTCAGCCGCCAGGAGCCATGGGGAGAGCGGGCCGTGAACAGCATCGAGGCTTCGCTCACAGCGCAGAGTTCCGCCAACCGTTCGGTCTGGCCGGGGTAGTGATGGCCGGCGGCATGCCAGGCATGTTTGGCGATCGGGGCGGTGACCAGGGCCTGGCAATCTCCGTTCAGCACCCGTTCGGCGGCGGCGGTCAGCCAGCGGAAACTGGCCTGCCCACTGATCGCCGTTCCCTCACCGGCTGGAACTGTTTGCGGCAAGGGAAGATCGATGATGTCGAGCTCTGCGGGGTCGATCAGCGGCTCGGTGCTGAGGGCCCGCAACCCCTGGTAGCTCTGCTCCAGCTGGCGACGGCAGCCCACCAGCACGGGATGAAGCTCGAGATGACGGAGCCGGTGCAGGGCTTTGAGGGTCACTTCGGACCCGATGCCTGCAGGATCGCCTACGGAAATCGCCAGTCGAATCGCGTTACTCTCTGATCGGTTGGGCAGACGGTTCATGTTTCGTTGGCTCCTTTTGGGACTGGTGCTGGTGGGGGCCGGTGTCGCCTTGGATAAAGAGTGGGTGGTGGCCAACTGGGACCGCATGGCCCGTGATATCAAGCTGCCCAATGCGAAGTCCTGGAACACAGATATCTATAAAACCAACGAGACCACCGACCCCCTTACACCCCAACCAAGCAATTACAAGAGCTTCCGCGACCTGGTCAAAGCCGAGTAGCGATGTTTTTCTGCTAGGGGTTTGAAGCCTCAGATCCTTCCTGACGCTCCGCCAGCAGAATCGAGCGAAAGCCTTCGCGATAGGTGCGATACCGCAACACATAGCCCAGCTCCTGGCAGAGCCTGCGGTTGCACACCCGACGATTCTCCAGCCAGAAGCTCTGGGCCATGGGGCCCATCGTCGCAGCGATCTCCTCAAAGCTCTGGACCTCCGGCAGGGGGCAGCCCAGCAGGTGGGCGGCGTAGCCCAGGGTCTCGCTGGTGGGGCAGGGCTCATCGTCGCTGAGATTCAGCACCGGCGGGCGGTGCGGCGCCTCCAGGCTTAAGCAATGCAGCAGCGCCCCGACGATGTCATCCACATGGATGCGGCAGAACACCTGGCCCCGCTTATGGATCAAACGCCCCTGTCCAAGGGCGAGGGAGCGGAAGGCTGAACGCTGGGGACCGTAGATGGCCGGCAGCCGGAACACCTGCACCGGTAGTCCGCTGGAGCGCCAGGCGGCTTCGCAGTTCAGCCGCGCCTGGCTGCGCCCGAGCCCAGCAGGAGTGGGGGCATCTTCGTTCACCCAGGCCCCCTGGGTGTCGCCGTAGACGCCGGTGGTGGAGAGGTAGCCCAGCCAGCGCAGGGGCAAGCGGGCCAGGTGAGCGGCCAGCCAGGTGAGCACAGGATCGCGTCCATCGGTGGCGGGGGGAATCGTGACGAGCACGTGGGTGGTGCCGGCCCAGGCCTCGTCCGAGGGCAGCAGGCCTTTCTCCCCGTCGAAGACATCCCAGCTGATCAAGGGCTGAACGGGGGGCGCGGGTCGTGGGGGTTGCCGGCGGGTCAACACGACGGGCACCCCGAGGGCGGCCACGGCCCGGGCGAAGCGCTCACCGGTGTAACCACCGCCCAGCACCAGCAACTTGCCGCCCCTGAGACCTTCAGGGGCCTGGGTGAGAGCGACCGGCGAGGGAAGGGGGTTGACAGGTTCAGTCGACATGAGTACAGATGTATCAGTAATGATCTGTGGTCATGACCGCCTCCTGCTTCTCTACTGCACACGTGCGCATTCCCGTGGCTATGCCGGCCGCCCGGCCGGTGGTCCGGCGTCATCGCGGTCGCCAGCCGCAGGCCTTCGCTGCTGGGACCGGCACCACGGCCCTTGGTCTGGCCCTGGTGCTGATGCTGGTGGCCGCTCTCGTGGCTCCTGAGCAGCCCGGTGAGCAGGCCTCGATCTGCCAGCGCCACAACGGTGCAGCCGCCTGCCGCGTCTGGTGATTCAGGCAGCCTGGAGGCTCCAGCCGGAACTGTCAGCGGCCTGAACCATGGGACCGTGCTTGCGTTGCAGCTCCCGTGGCCCAGTAGGCGTTGCTTCGGGTCTGACCCATTGCAGCAGCCTCAGGGCGAGGCGCAGATCACCGTCCATCCAGGCCCGGATGGCCATGGCCCGACGGGGGTCATAGAAGCGCTGCTGGCGGTACCACTCGAAGGCATCGGCGTCGCTCTTATGGCCGTTGCACGCCAGGCAGGCGGGCACGCAGTTTTCGGTGACACTCAATCCGCCGCGGCTGCGGGGCAGCACATGGTCGATGGATTCAGAAGTGCAGCCGCAATAGATACAACTTTGATCAGTGAACTTATGAAGGGATTGTCGCCAACGTCGAACACGAAACTTGGGGCAGAGATCCTCAAGGAAAACCCCATCCCTCGCGTGCATCGGCATGCCTCGGTTGGGGCAAGTGTGGCCTTGACCACTGGCTTGTCAATGTGTCGAAGACTGCATTTTTCCGGTTTGCTGGACGCTTGTTGTTTTCTGGCCTGGGGGATTTAGATTTACAGTCAGCTCAGTTGGCAGGGATCCGCTGAGCGCTTCCACCAGCTCCCCGAGCACCGGCGTGACCACGGGCACGCCTACCCACCAGCGTTGTCTGATGCGGTTGGGACCGTCCGGTTTGATTGAGGTGGTGCTGCCCTTCGATGCCGTCACCCAGGCTCAGTTGCGGGCGATTCGGCCCCGGGGCCACTGGCGGCCGCGCCGGGGATGTTGGGAGTTTCCCCTTCAGGCGGCTCGTCTGCTTCAGGACCGGTTCGGTGATCGCTTTGCTCTCGATCCCGAACTGGCCCGCTGGTTCGCTTGGCTCGAGCAGCCCTTGCCACCCCTCCCTCCCCTTCGGGAGCTGGTGGCCGAAGCCCAGCTGCGAGCGCCCCTGGCGGATGGACGCTCCCTGTTGAGCCACCAGCGCAGCGCCGTGCGTTGGCTCCTGGCCCGGCGGGGCGCGGTGTTGGCCGATGCCATGGGTCTGGGTAAGACCCTGACGGCCCTGATGGCCGCCCGAGCCCTGGCGCGCGTCACCGCTTGTCGCGTGCTGGTGATCGCGCCTGTGGGGCTCCATGGGCTCTGGCGTCAGGAGGCCGCCGGGCTCCCCTTGGAGATCGAACTGCACAGCTGGTCGCGCTTGCCGCAGGCCCTGCCACCGGCGGGCACGGTGTTGATCGCCGATGAGGCCCACTACGCCCAGAACCTCAATTCCCAGCGCACCCAGCGATTTCTGCGCCTGGCCCGTCACCCGCGCCTGCGGGCGATCTGGCTGCTCAGCGGTACGCCGATGAAGAACGGCCGGCCGGCCCAACTGTTCCCTTTGCTGGCGGCCATCGGTCACCCCCTGGGGCTGGATCAACGGGCGTTCGAGGAGAGCTACTGCGCGGGTCACTGGCGGGAGATCGATGGCCTTCAGCGTTGGCATGCCCTCGGAGCCAGTCAGCTCCAGGAGCTCCAGCGCCTGAGCCGCCCCCTGGTGTTGCACCGTTCCAAGCAGAGTTGCCTTGATCTGCCGCCCAAGTGTCGCCGCTTCCTCCCGGTGGCGCTGGAGGAGATCCAGGGCCGCGGCTTTCAGCACCGCCTGCAACTCAAGGTGGACGATTACCGGCTGCGGGCCGCCCGAGGCGAGGTGCGACGGGATGCGGAGGCCCTGGCGGTGCTCACGGCCCTGCGCCAGATCGGTTCCGAGTACAAGCTGCCCGCCGCCGCCGCGCTGGTGGCCGGATTGCTGGAGAAGGGCGAATCAGTGGTGGTGTTCACCGCCTTCGTGGCCACGGCCGATTTGCTGCAGCGTCAGTTGGGCGGGGCCCTGCTCACAGGTCGTCAACCGCCGGACGAGCGCCAGCGGCAGGTGGAGGCTTTTCAGGCGGGCGCTCACCCGCTCTTGATCGCCACCTTCGGGGCTGGCGGCCTGGGCTACACCCTGCACCGGGCCGGCCACGTGGTGCTGATCGAACGCCCCTGGACCCCCGGGGACACGGAACAGGCGGAGGACCGCTGCCATCGCCTTGGCATGGAGGGCGGCCTCACCTGCCATTGGCTGCAATTGGGGGTGGCCGATCAGTTCGTCGACGGGCTGATCGCCACCAAGGCCGAACGCATCAGCCAACTGCTGGAGCGCCGGAGCATGCCGGCAATGGCGCGGGAGTTGCTGAGCCGCTGGTGAGCGGCTGGTTCAGTAGTTGTAGCGGTTCGGCCGGGGGGCACCGCTGTTCGTCGGGGGGCGGGTGCCGATGCTGCTGATCGGAGTGGGACCGGCTGCCTCGCCGCTGGAGCTGGTGGTTGCGGGAGTTGCGGATTTTTCGTAGAGGGAACCCAGGTAGCGGCCGCAATCCGGGTAGTTGCCAGGGTTCTGAACCACCGCCTCGGTGATCATCACGGCAGCGTGTTCCGGGGAGGTTTTGAACATGCTGGCGCTCTGGCGCTTGATCAGCGCATAGGCCGCCACCCAGCTCACCTCGTGGGTGTTGTTGGCGCCGCGCATGAAGCAGTACACCTGGGCACCTTTGCTGCCGGCGGTGTCGCCGACGCTGCCAGCCAGTGCCGGTGTCAGGCCTGCCTGCAGGCTGAGCAGCCCCAGGACACCGGCGGCGGCCCTGGCCGTGAGCGCGCGTCGGAGGCAGAAGTGGGGACGGCTCGCCATGGGCCTGGAAGGGCGGGAGTGGACTACGGCCCAACGTATCGAGCCTCCTGGAGCTGTCCAGGGGGCGCATCTGCCGCTTCAGCTTGAGGCGTGACCAGCTGTGAATGAGACCACGAACCGCACGATCACAGGCAGCACCAGCAGGACGGTGATCAGCCGCACCGCATGCAGGGCGGCCACCGCCGCGCCGACGCCGAACTCTGCCCCCACCAGGCTCATGCCGCTGATGCCACCAGGGGCGGCCCCGAGCAAGGAAACGATCGGATCGAGGCCCAGGAGCCTGCTGCACCACAGGCCCACCACCAGGCCTGTGGCCACCAGGGCCACGGTGATCAAGATCGCCGGTTTCCAGAGTTGACGCAGTTCCGTCAGCGCCGTGGCGGTGAGGCCGGTGCCGATCACCGTGCCGATGCCGATTTCCAGCAGGGTGCGGGAGCCTACGGGCCAGACGGCCACCTCAAGGCGGCCCGTCATGCTCACCAGCCCAGCCCCCAGCAGTGCCCCCGCCAGGGGAGCGGCCGGGATGCCCGTGCGCAGCGCCAGCAGGCCGCCGCCCAGCCCGGCCAATACATAGACAAGCAGATTCAATGGGGTGCTCATGGCCCTTCGGCGCGGCATCGGGGCGCCGTAAGTCTGGGGGACGTCTTGAGATCAACGTGTTTCTGTGTTGTCATCGGCCCAGCAGTTGGCGCTCGATGACCACCGAATCGGTTTCCTTCCGGATCACGCGCACGGCTGAGGATCTCGCCCACACCGTCAGCGCGCTCTCGCACCGCCTCGTACGGCTGGAGCAGCGGCTGGCGGGGTTGGAGTTGCAGGCCGACCAACGGGCCCAGCCCGAGGCCGCAGAGCTGGCGACCCTCGACAGCGTGGAGCGCTTGCTCATCGACTGCCGCACGCTGCTGGAGGACTCGGAGGCACCCGCCCCGGCTCCTGACAAGGCCATCGAGCCCCGGGAAATCGAGCACCAGGGCCCAGATCACGGCCCAGACCATGGCTCCCACGCCTACGCCGCCTGATCCCTGGCGTGGGGTGTCAGAATGGGAAGAAAGCGAACCATGGGCAGCTCCAACGGGCTTCACAGCGGTAACAGGACCTTCGCTTCAACCAGCTCCAGCGGCACTCCGGCCTGCCATCAGCCGGTGAGCTCCCTTGAAGGCGGCCATCAGCTCGAAAAACTTGAATTTGCCCTGGCCGTTGCCATTACCCGGGGTGATCACAACCGTTCCGATCAACTTCGCGCCCAGATTGCCGCCCTTGGGGGCAACCGCGAAGAACCAGGCACTTGATCAGCGCAACCAGGGATCACACCCAAACGTCGCTCTGATCCCTGGCGAACTTTCCACTGCGCAGTACAATCGAATATCACCAGGGCACCTCAGTGGCCAGCACGTTTCAAGTGCAATCCAGGCAACCGCAACAACGGATCCAAGGGGGATCCGAAGACAAGCGATCTGAATTGTTGGCACAGGCCTCAGAACTTTCAGTGATGGCCGAAGCTGCCGCTGATCGGGGTGATCTGGCTGAATCGGCCCGCCACATTCTGCTGTCGCTGGATTGTGAGCGCCGGGCCGGAAGTCTGGGGCCCCAGGTGTTGCTCTTGATCAAGCCAAGGGCTTGAATTCTGGCCTTCACGGCCATGGTCAATTCAATCGGCGGAGCGCACCACTGGCTGGTGAACTCTTTGGTGGAAGCCTGATTAGACCTGAATCAGCTTGAATGACCTGATTCTCCTGAAGTCAGGCTCGAAAATGACAAGCGGGTGACCGGACTCGAACCGGCGACGTTCAGCTTGGGAAGCTGACATTCTACCACTGAATTACACCCGCATGACCAAACACTAGCAAAGGACCCTGCACCGCAGGGCGCCACCGCCAGGCGGCCCGGGCGCCATTCCTCAAGGGAGCCCTGGCTCGCCTCCTCGGCTCAGCGGGCGAACTCGGCCGCCGCCGCCGCCACGCCTGCGCCGACAGGATGCACCGAGGCCCCCAGTTCCTGCAGGCTGGCTTCAATGGCAGCCACGGCGGTGAGCACGTCGCGGTCGCAGACGAAGCCCAGGTGGCCGATGCGAAACACCTTGCCCTTGAGGTGGTCCTGGCCGCCGGCCAGCAGGATGTCGTAGCGCTCCTTCACCTTTTTGCGCAGCAGCTCGGCATCGAGTCCCTCGGGGGCCACGGCGGTGATCGCCGGGCTTCCGTGGCCTGCGGCGGCATAGAGGGGCAGGCCGATCGCCTTCATGGCCGCGGTGGTGGCCCGGCGATGCCGTTCATGACGGGCGAAAATGGCTTCAAGGCCTTCGGCTTGCATGATCTCGAGGGAGGCCTGCAGGGCGAAGTAGAGGTTCACGGCCGGGGTGAACGGATTGCTGTCGGCGGCGGCCGATTTCCTGTATTTGCCCAGATCCAGGTAGAACTTCGGCAGATCCGAGCGTTCGTGGGCCTCCCAGGCCCGGGGCCCCATGGCCACGAAGGCCAGGCCGGGCGGCATCATGTAGCCCTTCTGGGAGCCAGAGCCCACCACATCCAGGCCCCAGGCATCGACGGGCACGTTGGTGGCCCCCAGGCTGGTGACGCAATCGGCGATGCTGAGGGCCTGGCCGTGGGCCCTCACGTGACGGGCAATGGTTTCCAGGTCGTTGATCACCCCCGTGGAGGTTTCCGAGTGGGTCAGGATCACCGCCCGGATGCGCTTGTCGGTGTCGGCCTCGAGGGCGGCTCGGAAGGCCTCAGGATCCAGGGGCTGACCCCACTCGGCCTTGATCACCTGAACATCCAGCCCGTAG
Source organism: Cyanobium sp. ATX 6F1 (assembly GCF_024346315.1). Lineage (NCBI taxonomy): Bacteria > Bacillati > Cyanobacteriota > Cyanophyceae > Synechococcales > Prochlorococcaceae > Cyanobium > Cyanobium sp. ATX 6F1. The sequence goes on along the minus strand of NZ_JAGQCS010000007.1, from coordinate 45,852 downwards.
GCCTTGGCCAGCTTCACCCAGCGCTCGCCGAACTTGCCGTTGTCCCCGCAGAGCACCCGATCGCCTTTGCTCAGCACGTTGATGATCCCGGCCTCCATGGCGGCGGTGCCGCTGCCGGCCAGCACGAGCACCTCGGTGCTGGTCTGATGGAGCCACTTGAGCTGCGCCGTGGTGCGTTTGACGATCGCCTGGAAGTCGGCGCTGCGGTGGCCGATCGGATGGCGGCCCATGGCCAGCAGGACGGTTTCCGGCACCGGCGTCGGGCCGGGGATCATCAGGGTGAGCTTGTCCTGCATGGGGGGGGCTGGCGCGGGCGCGCGGCGGCGCAATTACCGATCTTAAAAAAGAGGCCGTCATGAGCTCTCCCGGCGGGTGGACCTTGCCGGTCTGGGTGGCGGCCGCAGCTCGGGCCGCCACCGTCGCCCTGCTCCGTGAGCCCTTTGAGCCAGGCCAGCCCCTGGAGCTGCTGGAGCCCGCCGGGGTGCGGATGGTGCCGGTGGTGGCCGCCGCCTGCCTGGGTCCCGCCGGGGCCCTGGCGGTGGCCCGCTGTGATCCCGGCGTCGGCCTCGACCTGACCCGCGACCTGGTGATCTGGGTGCTGGCCAGCTGGCGCGATCCAGGCGCCGACTGGCTGCAGCTGGAGGCCGGCGAGGGGTTGGGGGTCCATGCCCACAACCGGGAGCTGTGCCTCTCCGCCTATGCACGAAGCCTCCTGGAGACCAACCTGCGATATCTCGTGCTGCCGGGCCGTGGCCTCAACCTGCGACTGGTCTTCCCCAATGGCCGGGCCCTGGCGGAGCGCACCAGCAACGCCGCCTTCGGGGTGGTGGAAGGCCTGGCCCTGATCGGCACCCAGGCGGAGGTGCAGCGCAGCGCCGATCCCGAGCAGCTCGAAAAGTGCCTCCTGGAGTTGGAGTCCCGCACGCACCAGGGCGACTTTTCGGGCGATCTGGTGCTGGTGATCGGCGAGAACGGTCTCGATCTGGCACCCCGCCTGGGCCTGCCGCCCTCCTTGCTGCTCAAAGGGGGTAACTGGGTCGGCCCGCTGCTGGTGGCGGCGGCCCAGGGCGGCGTACGGCGGCTGCTGCTGTTCGGCTATCACGGCAAGCTGATCAAACTGGCTGGCGGCATTTTTCACACCCACCATCACCTGGCCGACGGCCGCGCCGAGGTGCTCACGAGCCTGGCGGCCCTGGAGGGCCTGCAGGGGGAGGCGCTGCGGGAGCTCCACGGCGCGCCCACGGTGGAGGCGGCCCTGGAGGCCCTGGCCGCCACTGATCCAGGGCTGGCAGCTCGCCTGCGCCAGCGGATCGCTGAAGCGATTGAGCAGCGCAGCGCCGCCTATGTGGCCCGCTACGGCGCAGCGGATCTGGTGATCGGAGCCGTGCTGTTCGATCGCCAGCGTCGGATCAGCGCCCGGGGCCCCTGGGGAGCTCAGCTCTGGGAGGCCTTCACGGCCGTGGGTTCCCCAGGCCAGGCGCCCTAGGGTGACGCCACCCAAGTGGCCACCGCACGGTGGCCCCGTGATCGGCCGTATGACCCAGTCCCAGCCTCCCGACGCGCCGCTGGAGGGTCAGCGCCACCCAGCCATCGTCATCCTCGATTTCGGTTCCCAGTATTCGGAGCTGATCGCCCGCCGGGTGCGGGAAACGGAGGTGTATTCCCTGGTGATGGGCTACAGCACCACGGCCGAAGAACTGAGGGCCATGGCGCCCAGGGGAATCATCCTCAGTGGTGGACCGAGCTCGGTCTATGCCGAGGGCGCGCCGGTGTGTGATCCGGCGATCTGGGAGCTGGGCCTTCCAGTGCTGGGGGTCTGCTACGGCATGCAGCTGATGGTGCAGCAGCTGGGGGGGGCGGTGGAGGCGGCCGGCCGTGGTGAGTACGGCAAGGCGCCCCTGAACGTGGATGACCCCACCGATCTGCTGACCAACGTCGAGAGCGGCTCGACCATGTGGATGAGTCACGGTGATTCCGTGCAGCGCCTGCCCGAGGGCTTCAGCCGCCTGGCCCACACGGAGAACACGCCCGAGGCGGCGGTCGCCGACCACGCCCGCCGGCTCTACGGAGTGCAGTTCCACCCGGAGGTGGTCCATTCCACCCACGGCATGGCCCTGATTCGCAATTTCGTCTATCACATCTGCGGTTGCGAACCCGACTGGACCACCGCCGCCTTCATCGATGAGGCCATGGCCTCCGTGCGCGCCCAGGTGGGTGAAAAGCGGGTGCTGCTGGCGCTCTCGGGCGGCGTGGATTCATCCACCCTGGCCTTCCTGCTGCACCAGGCGATCGGAGATCAGCTCACGTGCATGTTCATCGACCAGGGGTTCATGCGCAAAGGCGAGCCCGAATTCCTGGTGGAGTTTTTCGACAAACGTTTCCACATCAACGTGGAATACATCAACGCCCGTGAGCGCTTCATCGGCAGGCTCGCCGGCATCACTGACCCCGAGGAGAAGCGCAAGATCATCGGCGCGGAGTTCATCCGCGTGTTCGAGGAGGAGAGCAAGCGCCTGGGGCCCTTCGATTACCTGGCCCAGGGCACCCTCTATCCCGATGTGATCGAGTCCGCGGGCACCAACGTTGATCCCAGGACCGGCGAACGGGTGGCGGTGAAGATCAAGAGCCACCACAACGTGGGTGGTCTGCCCAAGGACCTGCAGTTCAAGCTGGTGGAGCCCCTGAGGCGCCTGTTCAAGGACGAGGTGCGCAAGGTGGGCCGCAGCCTCGGGCTTCCCCAGGAAATCGTGGGGCGCCATCCCTTCCCGGGCCCGGGGCTGGCGATCCGCATCCTCGGTGAGGTGAGCGCCGAGAAACTCAACATCCTGCGGGATGCCGACCTGATCGTGCGGGAGGAGGTGAAGGAAGCGGGTCTGTACAACGAGATCTGGCAGGCCTTCGCCGTGCTGCTGCCCGTGCGCACCGTCGGGGTGATGGGGGACAAGCGCACCTACGCCTTCCCGATCGTGCTGCGCTGCGTCTCCTCGGAAGATGGCATGACCGCCGACTGGTCGCGCCTCCCCTACGACCTCCTGGAAACGATCTCCAACCGCATTGTCAATGAAGTCAAAGGTGTGAACCGGGTGGTGCTCGACATCACCAGCAAGCCCCCCGGCACGATCGAGTGGGAATGAGCCCCGGTTGATGGGGGCGGGGCTGGTGGGCTCGGCCGGCCTTCGATACGATCGGCGCCCGGCCATGGACCTGTGACTGCCGCCCCTCAGCTGGATGTCCAGCTGCAGCGCCGACTCCAGCAGGACAGCATCCAGCTGGCCGGCAAGACCATCTACCTCAACCCCTTCCTTTACTGGCGCCGCTTCGACGCCAACACCGACCGCTGGCTCAGGGAGCCCGGCCAGCTGGGGGAGGAGCAGATCGAGGCCAACCGGTTGCGCTTTTATCCCGAGCTCCACTGGGACGACCTCGAGGAGTCCGAGCGCCAGATCAAGGACGGCGCCGTGGAGATGTTCCTGAAGTCGCTGGAACTGATCAGCACCTTCCACCCTGAGCTCAGCGCCGGCCATCTGCTGGAGGTGGAGCGCAAGATGGCCGTCACCAAGAAGAAGGCCTTCGAGCGCTGGGTGCAGAAGTCGTTGCGGCGGCGTCAGCAGCACCAGAACCAGGAGCGGCGCCGTTTCGACCGGGAGCGGTTGCTGCGGGGCTGGGGGGAATGGGCTGCCCTGGAGACCACCCGCCAGGCGTTGCTGCCGTTCACGGCCTTGCTGGTGATCGCCAGTTTCGGGGGCTGGTGGGTCGGTTCGCAGGAGTTCTGCCGTCAGGTGATTCTGCAGCCGGGGATCCAGCGCGCGCCCTGAATCCGTTCGGCGGCAGACTGTGGGTTCTGCTCCATCCCGGCGTCATGGCCAGTGATCCCTTCGATGCCCTGCGGCTCTCGCTGATGCAGGAGGTGCTGCCCGTGGGGATGGCGGTCGTGGAGCGGGCGCGCAAGGGCGGTCCCCGCGATGTGATCGAGGCCTTCACCACCTCCGCGGATCCCCTCCTCCAGCTCAGGCAGGAGGGGGATTCCGCCGCCAGCCGCGTCCGCGAAAGCCTCGATCGTCTGCAGCCCGGCCTCGGCAATCCTGTGATGAAGGTCACGGTGCGGGATGTGCGGTCTGAGGCCCCACCGGGCTCCCCTGATACCCACGAGCTTCAGGAGGCCCTGGGGCGCATCGGTGAGCGCCTCGCCCTGCTCGAGCAACGGCTGGACGCCGGGGCCTGACCATGGCAGGGGGGTTCGCTCCGCCGTCCGCGCGCCACGCCGGCATGCGCCAGCAGCCCGCGGTGCTGCTGGCTCTTGTGCTCACGCTTTGCGCCGCCATGGGGGCACGGCTGGCCTGGCTGCAACTCATCCATGGCGCCGAGAACCGGGTGATGGCTGATCAGAACCGCATTCGCCTGGTGCCGCGCAATCCCATGCGCGGGAGGCTGCTCGACCGCAATGGCCAGGTGCTGGCCACAAGCCGCCTCACCTACAACCTCTACCTGCAGCCACGGCTGGTCAGCGAGGCTGACTGGCCGCAGCTGCGGGATCGCCTGGCGCGCCTGCTGACGCTTTCCCCGGCTCAGCTGGACCGGAAGCGCCGCGCCGCCGGCTCCGGTTCCGGCTACCGGATCGAGTTGGCCGGCCCGCTCAAGCCCCTTCAGGTGCTGCGCTTCCGGGAACAGGCCAGCAACCTCGAAGGGGCTGAAGTGGATGTGGACTATCTGCGGGCCTATCCCTTCGGCCGCCTCGCTGCCCATGTCCTGGGCTACACCAGCGGCATCACCGAACAGGAGTACGAGCGCCTGGAGCCCAAGGGCTACCGCGTCCAGGACCGCATCGGCCGCAGTGGGCTGGAGCGGGTGTTCGAGCCGCACCTGCGGGGTGAATGGGGCGGTCAGCAGCTGGAGGTGAATGCCGAAGGCCAAGTGCAGCGGGTGCTGGGGGACAAGCAGGCCCGATCCGGCAAGGATCTGCGGCTGACCCTCGATCTGGAGCTGCAGAAGGCGGCGGAACGGGCCCTTGATGGCGTGCGCAAGGGGGCGATCGTGGCCCTCGATCCCCAGACCGGCGCGGTCCGCGCCATGGCCAGCCGGCCGAGTTTCGATCCCAACGTCTTTTCGCCCGGACCCACCACGGCCCAATGGAACGACCTCAACCGCCCTGAGTCGCCGATGCTGAACCGGGCGTACCAGGGCTTCCCACCGGCCAGCACCTTCAAGATCGTCACCACGATCGCGGGCATCGAGTCGGGGTTGTTCAACGAGAACTCCACCGTGCCGACCTCCAACTCGTTCTGTTGGGATGGCCTCTGCTACAAGGACCACGGCAGCTTCGGCGCGATCGGTTTTCCGATGGCCCTGGCGGTGAGCAGCAACAGTTTTTTTTACCGGGTGGGCCTGACGGTCAAGGACGCCGAGCTGTTCAAGGCCGCCCGGCGCATGGGGTATGGCAGCCTCACCGGCATTGAGCTGACGGAAGAGGAGACCCCAGGCCTGCTCGGCGATCGGGCCTGGAAGATGAAGGTGCTCGGCGAGGAATGGGCCGCTGTGGACACGATCACCTCCGCCATCGGTCAGGGGGCCCTGCAGGTCACACCGATCCAGATGGCCCGTTTGTATGCCGCCGTGGCCAATGGTGGCTGGCTGGTGACGCCCCATCTGGTGGAGGCCGAGTACCCGCGTCAGTGGATCGGCCTCAAGCCCGGGACCCTGCGGGCCCTGCGCAAGGGCCTGCGCATGGTGGTCACCGCTGGCACCGCCACGATCCTCAACGACCCCAGCCTGCCGCCCGTTGCCGGCAAGACCGGCACCGGTGAGGACCCCCCCCGGCCTGATCACGCCTGGTTCGGTGGCTACGCCCCGGCCGGCAAGCCCACCCTGGTGATCGTGGCCTTCGGGGAAAACTCCGGCGGCTTCGGTGGCACGGTGGCGGCTCCGATGGTGAAGGCGCTGATGACCACCTGGTTCAAGGAAGCGGCGAACAGCGGCAGCCGGGCGCCGGGCAAGTGATCAGGCCACCAGCTGCAGCTGGGGCCGGTGGTGGTTGTGCAGTTGCTGGTAGAAGCGGCGCAGCTGAGCGGTGGCACCGGCCCAGCCCCAGCGTTCGGCCTCGCTGCGGGCCGCCTGGCGCAAGGTTTCCCGCTGATTGGGGTTTCCCAGCAGCCGTTCGGTGGCCTCGGTGAGGCTGCTGGGCTGATCCGGGTCGTAGAGGCAACCGTTGACCCCATCGGTGACGATGTCGGGGACACCGCCGCGGTTGGCTCCCACCACCGGACAGCCGGCGGCCATCGCCTCCAGCAGCACCAGCCCCAGGGTTTCGGTGCTGGAGGGGAACAGGAAGGCATCGGCGCTGGCGTAGGCCGCGGCCAGCTCCTCGCCCCCCAGGTAACCGACAAAATGGGTGGCACTGCCGGCGAACACCTTCTCCAGCTGCTGGCGGTGGGGCCCATCGCCCACCAGGGCCAGCCTGGCGTGGGGCAGGGCATCGAGCACGGGGCGGATGCGCTCGATCTGCTTTTCCGCTGACAGGCGGCCCACGTAGAGCAACAGGGCGTTCTGATCGTCGTGGGGGCCCAGCAGCTGCCGGCGCATGGCCTCCGAACGGAGCTGGGGACGGAACAGCTCGGTGTCGACCCCCCGTTGCCAGAGGGCGGTGTGGAGGATGCCCCGATCGCTCAGTTCCTCCACCATGGCCGAGGAGGTGCAGAGATTCAGCTGGGCCTGGTTGTGGGCGGCCTTGAGCAGTTCCCAGAGAACCGGCTCCAGCAGACCGACGCCGTAGTGCTCCAGGTATTTGGGCAGGTGGGTGTGGTAGCTGGCCACCAGGGGCAGCTGACGGGTGCGGGCCATGTAGATGCCGCCGAGCCCCAGCACCGCAGGGTTGACCACATGCACCAGATCGGGCTTGAAGGCGTCGAGGGCACCGGACACCGCCAGGCTGGGCAGGGCCAGTTTCAGCTCGGGATACATCGGCAGGGGAATCGCCGGCACCCCCTCCACCCGGGCCCCCATGAAATGGTCGGGCGCGCCTTCCGGGCAGAAGACCAGCACCTCGTCGCCAGCAACCACCAGGTGCTCGATCGTCTTGGTCAGGCGGGTGACGATGCCGTCGACCTTGGGCAGGAAGGTCTCGGTGAACAGGGCGATCTTCACACTTGCCGCGCAGGGGGATGGACCGTGACTCAGACCGTGGCTTGGAGCGAAGCGGCCTGGGTGGTGGTCCAGGCGGAGACACAGGGAATTCTGGAGCGGTCGCAGCGGTCGGCCCAGCGGCGGGCCACATCCACCACTTCCGACAAGAGCCCCTCATCGAGGGTGGTGGGCTTGAGTCCGAGATCGATCAGACAGCGATTATCGACGATCAGATCGTTTTCGATCGCCTCCTTGCGGGGGTTGGGCAGGTAGTTGATCTTGGCACCGGTGAGATGGGCCACCTTTTCGGCCAGGCTCTTCACCTGGTGGCTCTCGGTCATCTGGTTGAAGATCCGCACCTTGTCGCCTGGTTGGGGCGGGGTTTCGACCGCCAGTTGCACGCACTTGACCGAATCGCGGATGTGGATGAAGGCCCGGGTCTGGCCGCCGGTGCCATGGACCGTGAGCGGATAGCCGATGGCCGCCTGGATCAGGAAGCGGTTCAGCACGGTGCCGTAGTCGCCGTCGTAGTCGAAGCGGTTGACCAGACGAAGTTCCTTGTCGGTGAGGTCCGTGTTGGTGCCCCAGACGATGCCCTGGTGCAGGTCGGTGACCTGGATGCCGTCGTTTTTGTTGTAGTAGTAAAAGAGCAGTTGATCCAGCGTCTTGGTGAGGTGATAGACGCTGCCGGGATCGGTGGGGTGCAGGATCTTCTCTGTGAAGCGGCTGCCATCGGGCTGGGGCACCTCGACGGTGAGGTACCCCTCGGGGATGGTGGCGCCCCGGTGGGAGCCGTAGCCGTAGACCCCCATCGTTCCCAGGTGGACGATGTGGGTTTGGATGCCGCTCTCGACGATGGCGCAGAGCAGGTTATTGGTGCCGCTGACGTTGTTGTCGACGGTGTAGCGCTTGGTGGTGCTCGTCTTCATCGAGTAGGGGGCGGCCCGCTGCTCGGCGAAGTGGACAATCGCCTCGGGTTGCTCGTTGCGGAGCAGGTCCAGCAAGCGGGCGTAGTTGCGGGCGATGTCGATCGAGACGAATTCGATCGGCCGGCCACCCCCCTCACGCCAGGCCCTGAGGCGGTCGTGGATGGTGGCGATCGGGGTGAGCGATTCGACCCCGAGATCGATGTCGATCTTGCGCCGGCTCAGGTTGTCGACGATCACCACGTCGTGTCCCGTATCGGCGAGATTCACCGCACAGGGCCAACCGCAGAAGCCGTCTCCGCCAAGTACGAGAACCTTCACCCTTGACTCCTCAAGAACGAGCGCGTGCTCATTGAATCGAAGCTACTACAGGCATTCCGCCGCAACGGGTGATGCCCGTGACGCTGCCGGGCTCAGCTCAGCTTGAAGGCCAGGGCCACCATCAGTGCCGCCAGCGTCCCCCGCCGATCGCCCTAGGCAGCGTCCGTTCGCGCCAAAGCCAAGTGGGCAGGAAACTTCATGGCTGCTCGGCCCATGGCTGCTGACCCACCCTGCCCTGGACGGGTGAACTGGGTCTGGCGTCGGGGCGTACCGGCAGGCGGCCGGCTCGAAAGGCGGTACGGCCAGCCAGGGTGGCCAGGGCCATGGCCCGAGCCATGGCGGCGGGATCTCCCGCCAGGGCGATGGCGCTGTTGATCAGCAAGGCATCGGCCCCCAGCTCCATCGCCTGGGCGGCCTCACTGGGAACGCCGATGCCTGCGTCCACCACCACGGGCACCTGGGCATTTTCGATGATCAGGCCGATGTTGGCGGCGTTGCGGATGCCCTGCCCCGAGCCGATCGGCGACCCCAGGGGCATCACGGTGGCGCAGCCCACATCCTCCAGCCGCTTGGCCAGCAGCGGATCGGCGTTGATGTAGGGCAACACCGTGAAGCCCTCGGCCACCAGGCGCTCAGCGGCCTCCAGGGTGCCGAAGGGGTCCGGGAGCAGGTGGCGGCTGTCGGGAATCACCTCCAGCTTCACGAAGCTGTTGTCCTCCTGGCCGGCGAGCTTGGCCAGCTCGCGGCCGAGCCGGGCCACCCGCACGGCCTCCTCGGCGGTGGCGCAGCCGGCGGTGTTCGGCAGCATCCAGAACCGGCTCCAATCAATGGCCTCGATCAGGCCCTGGTGGCCGGCGGCCGCGGCCTGCACCCGGCGCACCGCCACGGTGACGATCGAGCAGGCGCTGGCCTCAAGGCTGGCCTGCATCACCTCAAGGCTGGGGTACTTGCCGGTGCCGGTCATCAACCGGCTCGAGAATCGCCGGCCCCCGATCACAAGGACCTCGTCCTCGCCCGGGGCGCCAGCGGCAGGAGCGTGAGCGCTGCCGAAGTTGCTGGGGTCGGGACGGCTGGGATCGATGGGGGAGCTGGGATCGGCAAAGGGGGCCATGCTGCGAACGTACTGCCCGGGGATTCCTTTTGGCGCCACAGCTCTTAGCCTGGGAATAACTGAATCTGTTTTGCCATGCCCGTGCTGCTGGCCGCCGTCCCCCTTCCCGTGGGCAGTGTGGTGCCGTTCAATGCGCCGGCCGTGGCCCCGATGGCGGCGATTTCGGCCTTCCAGTCGGAACTGGGGCCGGTGGAAACCTTCGATCCTGTGGCGCGGGCCCAGGACCTGGCGCTCAGCATTCCCCGCACCTGGACGGGCACCTACCAATCGTTCATCGATGGTCGGGTGGTGCCGGCGGAGTTGCGGCTCGCTTCGGTGGTGCCGATGGGACAGATGCTCGACCTGCGCGGTGAACTCACCGTCGCCGGCGTCACTATGCCGGTGCAGGGCAACTTCAACGCCAAGTCGGATCAATTGGATCTACTTCCCCTCGAAGGCAACCCAGACTCCGCCCTCGAACTCGGCGGGGCCTTTCAAGGCCTGCAGGGCGTGTATCTGGCCGGCTGGAATGCCCCGCGCCTGACCCACCCAGGCGGTGTGCTCGACCTCCGACCCCCTGCTCCGAGGCCGGTGATTCGCAAGGCGGTCCCCGTCCGGGGCCTCTGGTGAGGCCTTAGCCCAAGGGGCGATCGCCCAACGGTTCAGGCTTTTCTTTTAGGGTCGCCGCCCACGCCCAGGCCCTCCTTTGCGCTCAAGGGGGCGAGGGGAACACCCTGCCTGCGCTCAAGTCCCTTGAGTCGCTTGCGGGCGGTTTTGTTGGTGTCATCGAGTTGAAGCACCTGCTCGTAGATGGCCTTGGCTTCCTCGTTCTGGCGCTGGTTTTCCAGGGCGTAGGCCAGGTTGTTGAGGGCCACGGGGTAGTTGGGCTTCGAGCGCAGGGCGGAGCGGTAGTGCTTGATCGCAGCGGCGTAGTTGCTCTGGGCGGCCAGGGCGAAGCCGAGGGCGTTCTGGATCACGGCCTGGGCTTCGGGGGGCTCCCCTTCGGCCCGTTTCGCAGCCAGCTTGAGGTTGGCCGCCGCCTGGGGGTAGAGGCGTTTGCGCAACTGCACAGAGGCCAGCTCATAGAAATCAGCCGCGTCGGTGGCGCTGGCCTTGCTCTTGCCCTCCAGACGGACCAGGGACTGCTCGTCCTTACGCACCCGCAGGATCTGCAGGCCGACCAGGACGGCCGCCCCAGCGAGCAGAACGACCAGACCTAGGAGGTAGGCCTGGGGAAGGAGCCGATCCATCGGGCCTATCGAGAGGATGGTCAGCCCTTGGCGGCGCTGACCACGTTGCTGAAGCTGCTGGGATCGATGACGGCGAGTTGAGCGAGCATCTTGCGGTTCAGCTGCACATCGGCCTTCTTGAGCCCGCCAATCAGGCGGCTGTAGCTGAGGCCGTTGAGGCGGGCGGCGGCGTTGATGCGGGCAATCCAGAGGCGGCGGAAGTCGCGCTTGCGCCGGCGACGGTCGCGGTAGGCATTGCAGAGGGCTTTCATCACCCGCTGGTTGGCCGTGCGGAACAGCGAACCATTGCCGCCCCGGAAGCCACGGGCCAGGCGAAGGATCTTGTTACGGCGTTTACGGGCAACGTTGCCCCTTTTGACGCGGGCCATGGGAGTTCAGTAAAGGAATGGAAACGGAGCGCAGCTGGGGCTCAGCGGCTGTAGGGCAACATCGCCCGCACGTTGTCGGCATCGCGCTCGTCGACGACGGCCATGGTGCCCAGGTAGCGCTTGCGCTTGGGACTCTTGTGATCGAGCAGATGGTTCAGGAAGGCGCGACGGCGCATGAACTTCCCGGTGCCTGTCGCCTTGAACCGCTTGGCGGCAGCTTTGCGGGTCTTCAGCTTGGGCATGGCTCGTGGTCGGGCACAAACAAGCAAACTACGACGCGGACCAGCCTTCCGCCAACTCCCTGGCGCCCGTTCGTCGATGTCTTCGTCCCTGATGCTCAATCTGCGGCGCCCGATCCAGGGGACCGCGCTCCTGGGCGGAGCGGCCCTGGGGGGTTTGCTGCTGCTGGCCCAGGGCTGTCGTGCCAGCTCGCTGCTGCATTGGCCGGTGCCTGCCCCGCCGGCGCTGAGCCGCACCGAGCCGGTGCTCTGGGTCGCGCTGGCGGCCCACCTGGGCCCCAGGCCGGACAGCGATCCCGCAGCGGCGCCCCCGTTGACCCTGGTGAGTCCATCGGGCCCACTGACGCTCACAGAGGCCTCGGGTCGCCAGCTGCGGGGCTCCAGCCTGGGGTTGCTCTGGCGGCGGGTTCCCCTCAAGGAACCCCTCAACCTCCAGCGCACGGTGCTGGGTCCGTTCCCCAGCTACGAGCGCGCCGAGCAGGTGGCCGAGGCCTGGCGCCAACAGGGAATCAGCCCCGTGATCGCCAAACCTGGCGACTGGGAGGTCTGGGGCGGCCCGGATGCGCTGCCACCGACCCTTGGGGGCAGCCGGCTGGCTGCTCGTCAGCAGCGGGCCCGGATCACGGAGCGGCTGGTGCTCGCCGTTCGGGAGTCGTTGGGCCTGAGGACCCTGGAGGGCCCCCTGCGGCTGAGCGCGCCATCAGGGCTGCGCTGGGCCGGTGGGCTCTACCAGGGGCCGTTTCGGCTCCAGAGCGATGCCTATGGCAGCTGGAGCCTGATCGAGCAGGTCCCACTGGAGCGTTACCTCCTGGGGGTGTTGCCCCATGAGATCGGCGCCGAGGCTCCCGCCGCCGCCCTCCAGGCCCAGGCGGTGCTGGCCCGCACCTGGGCCCTGCGCAACCGTCAGCGTTTCAGGGTGGATGGGTACCACCTCTGCGCCGATACCCAATGCCAGGTCTACGCCGATCCCCGCCAGGCGGGCGCGGCTGTGCGCCAGGCGATTGCGGCCACTCGATTCCAGGTGCTGATCTGGCAGGGGCAGCCCATCCATGCGGTGTACCACGCCAGCAATGGCGGGGTGGCGGCCGGGTTCGAGGAGGCCTGGGGGGGCGCCCCACTGCCCTATCTGCAGACCCGACCCGATGGTCCAGCTCCTTTCGAGCGCAGCTTCGCCGTGCCCCTCAGTGAACCTGCCCGCCTCCGCCAGCTGCTTCAAGAAGGTGGCGCGGCCTACGGCAGCGATCACCCGCTGTTCCGTTGGCGGCGCTCCCTGGACCGGGATCGAATCAGAGCGGCCCTCGGTCCCCAGGCCGCTGCCCTCGGCGTGCCCCAACGGCTGACCGTGCTGGAGCGGGGGGCCAGCGGTCGCGTGCTTGCCCTGCAGATGCAGGGGACCGCGGGCCGGGTGGTGCTGCGCTTCGATGCGATCCGGCGCGCCTTCCGCCGGCTGCCCAGCACCCTGTTTGTGGTGGCGCCGGATGGCCCGGGCCGCTGGAGCTTCGTGGGGGGCGGCTTCGGCCATGGAGCTGGGCTCTCCCAGGCCGGGGCCATGGATCTGGCCCGGCGGGGCTGGCCTTCAGGCCGGATCCTTCAGCACTATTACTCCGGCACCAAGCTTGAGAGCCTCCAGGGCCTTCTGCTGGATCCCTAAACCGCGGCCCCTAAACTTCCTCAACTTTTGGGTCGGCCATGGCCGTGAACGGCAGCACGGGGACCGATCGCCGACGGGTCAAGGCTTCGGTGTTCCTGATCGCCTGCGTGGCGGCCGGGGTGGCGCCCCATGGCCTCAGCGGGGGCCGCAGCGTTCTGCCGGCGCTCACCTTGACCCTGTTGCTCGGGATCTACAGCTTCCGCACGGTGCTCCTGGGGGCCCGCCGCCGCCAGGGTGAGACCGAGGCCGCCCAGCCCCCGTCGAACCTTGATGGGGACGCAGCGTTGCCGTCCGTCGATGTGGTGGTGGCGGCCCGCGATGAGGAGGCGGTGATTGGTCGTCTGGTGGAGCGCATCGCCCAGCTCCGATACCCCGCCGGTCGGTTGCAGCTCTGGGTGGTCGATGACGGCAGTGAGGACCGCACCCCGGAACTGCTCGAGGAGCTCAGGCGGGAGCATCCCTTTTTGCATCTGGTGCGCCGCAACCGCGAGGCGGGGGGGGGTAAATCCGGTGCCCTCAACACCGTGCTGGCCCAGCTCAAGAGCCGCTGGATGTTGGTGCTCGATGCCGATGCCCAGCTTCAGAGCGATGTGCTCGAGCGGTTGATCCCCTTTGCCGAGCAAGGTGTTTGGTCAGCGGTGCAACTGCGCAAGGCCGTGGTCAACGGTGAGGTCAACCTGCTCGCCCGGGCGCAGGCGATGGAGATGGCCCTTGATGCGGTGGTGCAGCAGGGCCGCCTTGATGGCGGCGGCATCGCTGAACTGCGGGGGAACGGCCAATTGCTTCTCAGAGAGGCGATCCAGGCCTGCGGCGGATTCAACGAGGCCACCGTCACCGACGATCTGGACCTCAGTTTCAGGCTGTTGCTCGCCGGCCGTTCGATCGGCGTGCTCTGGGACCCACCGGTGCAGGAGGAGGCCGTTCTCAGTCTCCGGGCCCTCTGGCGACAACGCCAGCGTTGGGCCGAAGGGGGTCTGCAGCGCTTCTTCGATTACTGGCCAGGCCTGGTCTCCGGCCGCGTCAGCCTCTCCGGCAAGCTCGATCTCAGCAGCTTTTTCCTGTTGCAATACGTGCTGCCGGTGGTGGCGGTGGCGGACCTGGCCGCGTCCCTTGTGACGCGCACCCTGCCGGCCTTCTGGCCCCTGTCCCTGGTGGTCCTCGGCCTCTCGGGGGTGGCGATTCTTCAGGCCTGCCAGCGGAGCAGCGAGGGCCCGCCCCTGCCCGAGGCCAATCCGGCCTCCCTCGCCCTGGTCATGCTTTACCTGCTCCACTGGTTCGTGGTCATTCCCTGGGTGTGCCTGCGCATGGCGGTGCTGCCCAAGCGACTGGTCTGGGCCAAGACCCTGCATCTGGGCACCCTGCCCGAAAGCGATCTGAGCACCCAGGCCTCCTGAAATTGGGGCCGCGGCCAGCCTCTGGCCTGGGCTCCTAAAGACTCGCGTGGAGGATGTTCATCACCTCCATGATTGTGCTTGTTTCGTCAGCGCTCAGTTCCAAAGCCTCCGACAGGTGGTCGAGAATGCGCTGTTCTTCCTCCACCAGGGGACCGTCCGAGCGCATGATCTCCGTCGCCATGGCGAAGGCGGTCAGCCGTTGGGGCCCATCCAAGGCGGCGCCAGCCTCCAGCAACAGGGCTTCGGCACCTTGTGCCTTGAGGCTCAGGAGCAAATCGTTCATCAGGGCGATCATCTCCTGGTCGCTGCGTTCCCGGTAGGGGGAGCGGTAGTCGAGGGAGTGGCGCAGGGCGCGGGCTCCAGCGCTGCCCATCACCCCATCCCAGGCGACGGAGGCCAGGGCGACAGCGGCAAGGGCACGAGAAGGATCCATGGGCGCGCTAGGGGCTCAGCCACGCCTTTCATCGCAGGCTGAGGGCCCAAACGATGGTAATGGTTGCAACCGTCCCCAAGACTGAACGATTCGTGATCCAATGGCCGAACCATTTGGACACCTGGGGAGCCTCCGCCGACCAGGCCGGCATTCTTGGTAGCGCTCGTTACCGCAAGGGGGTCGGGCAACGCTTAGTTGTTTCTGAACTCAAGGGTGGCAATGCCAAAAGTCGTCTCCGTTCATTCCTACCGCGGGGGCACCGGGAAGTCGAATTTCACGGCTAATCTGGCTACGACTGTTGCGGCTCAGGGTTTTCGAGTTGGCGTGATTGATACCGATGTGCCCTCGCCAGGTATTCACAACCTGTTCTGCCTTGAGCAAGATGAAATAGGCAAAACGCTGAATGATTTCCTCTGGGATGAAGCGTCCATTGCAGAGGCTGCTTACGATGTCAGCGCCAAGGTGGGCATCGAGCTTCCAGGTCAGATCTTCCTGGTTCCCTCCAGTGTGAAGCCCGATGACATTTCACGCATTCTTCAGGTGGGCTATGATGTGAGCAAGATGAACGACGGATTCAGGAATCTCGTTCGAGAGCTCAAGCTTGATTTCCTGTTCATCGATACCCACCCAGGGCTTTCCAAGGAAACCTTCCTTTCGATTGCCATCTCCCATGTACTGCTGCTGATTCTGCGCCCTGACAAACAGGATTACCAAGGAACTGCGGTCACCGTCGATGTGGCTAGGCAGCTGAAGGTCCGACGTTTATTGCTGGCCATCAATAAGGCCCACAGTGGACTGAATCTGGATGCATTGCGAGCCAAAGTGGCAGAAACCTATGGCGAAGCGGTGGCTGGAGTCTTTCCTCTTTCTGAAGACTTTGCCCGCTTGGCCAGTGAGGGTGTTTTCTGCGTCAAGTATCCTGATCACCCATTGACTCAGGAGTTCAAGCTCGTTGCCAAGTCCATCATGGAAGGTAGTTGAGTCATGACAGATCTAAGGAGTTTTGTTACACTCGCCAGCTCGATCAATGCGGTGGCCTCCCCTTTCAGGAGTTATCTCAATGATCTTTATAATAAGCATCGCGGCCTCAAGAAAGGCAGGGTAGCTGATTACATTCCTGAGCTTGCGTTAGCCAGCGCCGATTCATTTGGGATTTGCGTGGTCAGCACGGATGGTCAGACCTTCGAAGTTGGAGACTGCGATAAAACTTTTACGATCCAGTCAATTTCAAAAGCCTTCGTTTTTGGTCTTGCTCTTGAAGATCACGGTCGCAAGTATGTGAATAGCAAAGTGGGCATGGAGCCCACGGGTGAAGCCTTCAACTCGATCATTCTTGATGAGGCGACCAATCGCCCCTACAACCCCATGGTTAATTCCGGGGCGATCGCTACCACAGATCTGATCAAGGGTCGCAACGGCACCGAGCGCCTCAAGCGCATCCTCGAGATGTTCGGGCGCTACACCGGCCGTGCCCATGACATTAATGTCCCCGTGTTTCTTTCGGAAAAAGAGACCGGTCATCGCAATCGGGCCATGGCTTTTCTGATGCTGAACTTCTCCATGGTCAGCGAGAAGATTGATGAAACGCTGGATCTTTACTTTCAGCAATGCTCCATGTTGGTCAACGCCAAGGATTTGGCCATGATGTCAGCGACCCTGGCCAACGGCGGTGTGAACCCCGTCACGGGCATTCGAGCCATCGAAGAACGCTATGTACAAGATGTGATTAGTTTGATGCTCACCTGTGGCATGTACGATGCCTCGGGAGAATGGGCCTACCGGGTGGGCATTCCAGCCAAGAGTGGGGTCGCCGGTGGGATCACGGCGGTGGCCTCAGGCAAGCTGGGTATCGGCATCTATTCTCCGCCCCTCGATGCCAAGGGCAACAGCACCCGAGGGATCAAGGTTTGTGAGGAGATTTCACGGGATTTTGGCCTGCATATGTTCAACACGGCCACACCCAAGCACGACCTTGTCACCTGGATGAATGGAGACCATGACTCCCTTGGCTGGTAAGTTACGGCACGTCCATGCTGCGTGGGGCGACTCACCATGGTCATGGGTTCTTTTGCTGTTGACACCTGGTTTGGTCTCAGTTGAGGCAGTGGCAGTTGGATAGACATTGGTCCATGCGCATGCCTGTATACCGAAGCTTTAAGTGCGGCTGTAGTAGACCAAACGATAGGCAAAGGCCACGGCTGCTAATGGCATGACCACCCAGAACCACCTAGAACCTAAGTCCAGCTGGTACAAGGCATTGAGTTTTCAAGCCTTTCGCCTGAACCTCCGCACCTACTTGGTGGTTCCTTTTGTCTTGCAGACTGTGGCCACGGTGGGTCTGGTTGGCTTTCTGTCGTTTCGCCATAGCCAGCGGGCGGTCAATGAATTGGCGGCGCAGCTCCAGGACTCGATCTCCAAACAAGTTTTGGTGCGGGTCACTAATTTTCTCAACACTCCCCACCGCGTCAATGCGCTGAATGCGAATGCTGCCAGCCTGGGGTTGATCAGATTTGACAACATTGATGCGGCCCGCCCCTTCCTCTGGAAGCAGGTCAATGCCTTCAACGATATCGGTTACTCAGGTCTGGTTGACCGTGAGGGTCGCTTCATCCGTATTGGTTGGGCCAACAATCGCTTTGCTTCCGATGAGGATCCACAGCTAGCTCTTCAACTCAAGCCAGGTTCGGGAGATCTGGTTTATTACGGGCTGGATCGCTCCGGCAATCCAGCAGATGTGGAGAAGGTTCGCTCTAACTTTGATGCCAAGGACTCTCCCTTGTTCAAGGCCGCAGTTGCTGCCCGTCGCCCCACCTGGGGGCCTGTTACGGTCAATTTTGGTTATGACAATCTTCAGTTAAATGCCGTTTCTCCTTACTTTGGCCCGGGCGGCAAGCTACTTGGGATTTTTAATACTCAGATCAGCTTGGATCAGATCAGCCAATTTCTTCGCTCCTTGAAGGTCAGCCGCAATAGCAAGGTCTACATCTTTGAGCGCACGGGTGAGCTGATCGCCTCGTCTTCACCCAACCAGCCCCTGATCGTAGGAAAAGGGGACCAACGACAGCGTCTGCTCGCCAGTGAGTCCACCGATCCCATGCTCAGGGGCGCCATGGGTGTCATCAACGAGAATTTGGGAAGCTACAGTCGCGTTTACGAGAGCCATCAATACGAGTTCAAGCTAGATGGCGACAGGGAATTGATGAGGGTTTCACCGCTTGAAGATGGCAAGGGTTTGCAGTGGCTGCTGATGGTGGTCACACCTGAAGCTGATTTCATGGGCCAGATTGAGGCCAACTCCAAGACCACCATCTTCCTTTGCGTTGGTTCGTTGGTGTTTGCGGTGTTTCTTGGCCTGGCTTCCTCCCAGTGGGTCACCAATCCAATTGAAAAGATTTCCCAGGCAGCCAGGCGGCTTGCGGCTGGAGACCTCAATCAGACAGTTGATCCAAGCGTGATTATCGAGATCGATCAGCTGGCGGGCTCCTTCAACAACATGACCCACCAGCTGCAGGCATCGTTCACGGCGCTGGAGCAATCGAACCTTGAGCTCACCTTGGCGGAGGAGAACTTTCGCAGCATCTTCGAGAATGCTCAAGATGGCATCTTCCAGTCCAGTGTTGAGGGTCGCCTGCTGCGCGCTAATCCCGCCCTTGCGGACATCTACGGATACCACTCCACCAAGGAGATGCTGGCGTCTGTGAAGGATGTCAATACTCAGTTCTTTCAGAATCCTGAGGTGGTCACTGAACTTCAGGAGCGGCTGAAGCGCGATGGTACCTTGACCGATTTCGTGTATTCGACCCTACGGGAGGACGGCGACAGCATCTGGCTCGAACTGGATGCTCGGCTGGTGAAGGATGCGGCCGGCAAGACGCTCTATCTGGAGGGCATTGCGCGGGATGTGACCGATCGCAAGTTGCGCGAGGAATCCCTGGAGCGTCAGTTGCGCGAACTTAAGGTCGAGATCGATCAGGGCAAGAAACAACAGGATGTCGAGAAGCTGACCAGCAGCACATTTTTCCGCGAAGCCAAGCAGCAGATCGAAGATCTCGATCTGGAAAACTTCTGGTCCTGAACGTTCTCAGGCCGCTTCCCCATCCTCCAGGGGGCCATCCAGCTCCACAACCTCTCCGTTGAAGAATTCCGCCAGTCGGCGGGCGTTTTCATCCAGTGGATTGCGCGTCTGTGCGCCACCAGGGGCGAGCTGCTGCCCTGCGTTGGCAGCGGCCTCAGGCGCCGGGGTTGCCGCCCCGGCCCGATCATGCGCTGGGGGGCTCGGGATGGGCAAGATCGGAACAGCTGCCGTTTGCGCCTGTCGTACAGGGGGAGAAGGTTGGGGGCTGGCCTGGGCCGGGGGCTGAGCAGCAGCAGGCATCGCCGAGGCGGGCACGGTTGCCGGAGCGGCCCCCTCCAGAACCAGTTGGCGGGGGCTCCCCAGGGTGGTGGCCACCGCCTTCTCCAGCAGAGGAAGACGGCTCTGCACCATCGCCATCCAGGTGGTCGCCACCCGCACCACGGCCCGCTGACCATCCAGCCGCACTAGCTCGGCCTGCTGGGAGAGCAACATGCGCGTTGACGGCAGCTCCAGGGCGGCCAGCATCTGTTGCCAGAGCTCGCTCAGGGGGATCTCGCCGCTCGCTGGAGGGGGGGTGGCGATCTTCGGGACTGGCGGGGGTTCGGCCTCGGCCGCTGGCTCTGGTGCCGCTGGCACAGTTGCCACTGGTGCAGGTGCCACTCGTGCAGGTGCCGCCGGCTGATTGGCGGCGCGCACGTCCATTCGCACCGGAGCGGCTGCCGTTGCAGTCGCTGGCACCTTGGTGGCCGTGGCCGAAGCACTGGCCGCTGCCGGTTCCGCCAGCAGCCCCAGCAGCAGCACTTCCAGCCACAGCCGGGGCTGCACGCTTTGACGCAGTTGCTGCTCGCTGCCCTTGAGCTGGCTTTGCCAGCGCAGCAGCCGATCGGGGTCGATGGCGGCGGCCAGGGGTGCCAACCGCGGCCTGAACTGGGGCGAGAAGCTGCTCAATTCGGGGCGCTCAGGGGCCACCCGCGCCAGGACGAGATCCCGCAGCAACCCCGCCAGGCCCTGGAGCACGGCGCCGGGCTCCCGTCCCCGCTCTAGCAGCCGGCGGGTGGCTTCGATCACCCCCAGGGGCTCACCCGTCGCCAGGGACTCCGCCAGTTCCAGCAGGTCCTGCTCGGGCACGGCCCCCAGCAGATCCCACACGGCCACAGCTTCGATCGGTGCCGGCAGCAGGCTCAGTTGATCCAGCAGGCTTTCGGCATCCCGCAGTCCCCCCTGGGCCCGCTGGGACACCACGTGCAGGGCCTCGGGTGTGATGCCGATGGATTCGGCCCCAGCGATGAAGCGCAGGTGGGTCTCCAGGGCCTCCAGGGGAATGCGGCGGAAATCGAAGCGCTGGCAGCGCGACAGAATCGTGGGCAGCACCCGCTGGGGGTCGGTGGTGGCCAGCACGAACACCACCCGCGGTGGCGGCTCCTCCAGGGTCTTGAGCAGGGCGTTGAAGGCCGCCGTGGAGAGCATGTGACATTCGTCGATCACGTAGACCTTCCAGCGGGCCTGCACCGGCGCGAAGCGGGAACGCTCGATCAGCTCTCGGATGTTGTCGACACCGGTGTTGGAGGCCGCGTCGATCTCGATCACATCAAGGGCATTGCCGGCGGCGATGGAGGTGCAGAGGGAACAGCTGCCGCAGGGCTCCGCGGTCGGCCCTTCGCTGGCCAGGCAATTGAGCGAGCGGGCGAGGATCCGGGCACTGGAGGTCTTGCCGGTGCCGCGCGGACCGCTGAACAGGTAGGCCGGCGCGATTCGGTTCTGCTGCAGCGCCTGGGTGAGGGTGGCCGCGATCGCCTCCTGCCCCACCAGCTGGTCGAACCTCTGGGGTCTGTACTTGTGGTGCAGGGGCTGATAAGGACTGGCCTGGGTCATCGGTCTGTCCCTGGGGTGGCCATGGACCTGAGATTACTCAGGCTTGCCGGCCTCCAGCAGCCGGTTGAGCTTCCCCTCCAGTTCCTCCACGGTGGTGAGCTGGTCGGCCAGGCTGCGGGCCGCCCGCAGCAGCCCCTCGTTGACCGAGGCCTGGCCCCCTCCCCACCAGGTCTCCGCCTGGGCCAGTTCCTTCTCCAGCCGCTCCTGCAACATCAGCCGCAGGGCATCCAGCTGCTCGAGGCTGCGCAGGGCCAACGCCCGACCCCGCTCCAGCTGTTCGCCATCGAGGTTGAGCCCCTGGCGCAGCAGCAGTCGCACCGCGGCGATCAGGGCCGCGGGCATGAACTGGCCGATGGCCAGGGCACCGAGGCTGCCGGTGTGGAGCCAGTCCTCCACCTGGGGGCTGCGGTGTCGACCGGTCTTGCACCAGATCGCGAAGTGCTCACAGTTGTTGAACAGCAGGTTGTAGCGCTGCTCCCCGAGTCTCCCCATGGCCCGCCGCAGGGTCACCCCGGGGGGGGAGGCTTCGGCGTAGGGCACCACGATCAGAGGCTGGCCGCGGCTGAACTCCTCCACCGGGCTGCGCAGAATCTGGCGCCCTTCCAGGTAATGGGCCACGGTGCCATCTCCCAGATCGATGCCGTGGTGGTTGAACAGACCGTGCTGGCGCGGGGCCTGCAGGTGGTCGGCGGCGGCCAAGGCTTAAGCGGGGAATGGGGTGCTCTCAGCTTCGCCCTGACGGGCCCAAGGCCCCAGGGCCGGTGGGGTGGGGATTGCCGTTCCCGCCAGGCTCAGGCTCAGGCTCAGGCTGAGGCCTGGGCGTCACGGTCGCCAGGGGCGAGGGGCAGCACCTTGGCTTTGGTGCGCTGCTCCACCAGTTCCTGGGTGACGGTGAAGGTCTTCATGTCCTGGTTGGAGGGAAGGTCGTACATCAGATCGAGCATCAGTTCCTCGACGATGCCGCGCAGGGCCCGGGCGCCGGTGCGCCGGCGGTGGGCCTCCTTGGCAATGGCCTCCACCGCCTCGGGTTCGAACTCCAGCTGGACGTTGTCCATGCTCAGCAGCGTCTGGAATTGCTTGACCAGGGCATCGCGGGGTTCGGTGAGGATCGCCTTGAGGGCGCGGGTATCGAGGGGTTCGAGCACGGCGCTCACCGGAAGGCGGCCGATGAATTCGGGAATCAGGCCGTAGCGCACCAGATCGTCGGGTTCCAGGTGGCGCAGGGCATGGGCCGCCAGGTGCTCGCGGCTGCTGCGGGTGCGGCCACGACCATCGGTGGGCAGAAAGCCGATCGAGTTTCGGCCGAGGCGCTTCTGCACCACCTCATCGAGGCCGACGAAGGCACCTCCACAGATGAACAGGATCTGACTGGTGTCGATCTGGATGCAGTCCTGGTAGGGGTGCTTGCGGCCCCCCTGGGGCGGCACGTTGGCCACGGTACCCTCCAGCATCTTGAGCAGGGCCTGCTGCACCCCTTCGCCCGACACATCACGGGTGATCGAGGCGTTCTCGCTCTTGCGGGCGATCTTGTCGATCTCATCGATGTAGATGATCCCCCGCTGGGCCTGTTCCACATCCAGATCGGCCTTCTGCAGGAGCCGCAGCAGGATGTTCTCGACGTCTTCACCGACGTAGCCGGCCTCGGTGAGGGTGGTGGCATCCGCCACCGCAAACGGCACATCGAGCAGTTCCGCCAAGGTCTGCGCCAGCAGGGTCTTGCCGCAGCCCGTTGGGCCAATCAGCAGGATGTTCGACTTGTGCAGGCGGGTGGCGCTGCGGTCGGTTTCTCCCTGGCCATCGCCCTGCCAGGCCAGGCGTTTGTAGTGGTTGTAGACCGCCACCGCCAGCACCTTCTTGGCCTCCTCCTGGCCCACCACCTGCTGATCCAGGAAGGCCTTGATCTCCTGTGGTTTGGGGACCGTGGCCAGGGTGGGGGCTGGTTTGGAACTCTTCTTGGCGGGCGCCTTGCGCGAACCTTCCAGCGCCGTGCGGGAGGAACTGCCCTGGGTTTCCACCAGCTCCTCGTCAAGGATCTCGTTGCAGAGATCGATGCACTCGTCGCAGATGTAGACCCCAGGCCCGGCGATCAGCTTGCGCACCTGCTCCTGGGACTTGCCGCAGAACGAGCACTTGAGATGGGCGTCGAACTTGGCCATCGCGCGGGATGTTGCGTTCTGAGTGGAGGGGGGAGGCCCTGGGGGAATGAATCAGCCGCGGGAGTCGGCTCGGCTCGGTTGATTCGGGATCAGACCGGATGGGCTTCCACCATCACACGATCAATCAGGCCGTATTCAACCGCCTCCGCAGGAGAAAGAAAGTAGTCCCGGTCAGTGTCTTCGGTGATCTTGTCGAGCGGCTGGCCCGTGTGCTCGGCCATCAGGCCGTTGAGGGTGTCCTTGAGGAACAGGATCTCCTTGGCCTGGATCTCGATGTCGACGGCCTGGCCCTGGGCCCCACCCAGGGGCTGGTGGATCATGATTCGGGCATTGGGCAGGGCCAGGCGCTTGCCCTTGGTACCGCCGGAGAGCAGGAAGGCCCCCATGCTGGCCGCCAGGCCGTAACAGATGGTGACCACATCCGGGGCCACCTGCTGCATGGTGTCGTAGATGGCCAGCCCCGAGGTCACCGAGCCCCCGGGGGAGTTGATGTAGATCTGAATGTCCTTTTCCGGGTCCTCGGCTTCGAGGAACAGCAGCTGGGCCACCAGCGAATCGGCGACCCCGTCATTGATGTCGGTGCCCAGGAAGATGATGCGCTCCCGCAGCAGGCGGGAATAGATGTCGAAGGCGCGATCACCGCGGCCGGATTGCTCCACCACCGTGGGAAGGATCCCGGGGGACGACACCGGCCGAGGCCCCTGCCAGCGGTTCGAGATCGGGTGGGATTGAAAAGCCTGGATCACGCGTGCGCCGGCAGGGGGGAAGGGGAGTGAATTCAATCTATTCGGCGCCACTGGACGGGGAGAGCCGGTGGGACGACTCAGCCCTCGGCCGCTTTGGCCTTGCCGGCCTGTTCGGATTGGTCGCCCTTGTCGGCTTTGCCCTTGGCTTTGGCCTTGGCCTTGGCGGGCTTTTCCCCAGCCTCATCAGCGCTGTCAGCGTCGCTGGCGGGGGCCTTTTCGCTCACGGTGCTGTGGGTTTCCAACCAGCCCAGCAGCTTGTCCCGCAGCAGGTCTTCGCTCACCGCTTCCCTCAGGCGGACCGGGTCGATGTTGGCGCTGTCGCTGAAGCCCTGGCTCAGCTCCTTGACCTTGGCGTCGATCTCCTGGGGCTCGAGGGCGATCGATTCGGCGGCGGCCAGGGCCTTGAGGGCCAGGCTGCGGCGCAGGCGTTCCTCGGCCTCGGGCCGGGAGGTCTCCTGCAGGCTGCGCACCAGCTCAGGGGTGAACAGTTTCTTGATGTCCATGCCCTGCTGGGCGATCTGGCTCGCGGTCTGCTCGAGCAGGGAGCGGATTTCCTGCTGGATCAAGGTCTCGGGCAGCTCCACCTCCAGCTCCACCACCAGGGCCTTGAGCAGGGCGTCGTGGCGGTTGCCCTTGGCCCGGCGCTCGGCGTCCTCCCGCAGCCGGGTCTCCAGGTCGGCGCGCAGCTCGGCCAGGGTGGTTTTGTCGCTGGCCTGCTGGGC
The DNA here is from genome assembly GCF_024346315.1 of Cyanobium sp. ATX 6F1. NCBI lineage: Bacteria > Bacillati > Cyanobacteriota > Cyanophyceae > Synechococcales > Prochlorococcaceae > Cyanobium > Cyanobium sp. ATX 6F1. The sequence continues at coordinate 21,493 of NZ_JAGQCS010000007.1, read as the reverse complement.
GAAGGCGTCATCAAGGGCCGGCAGTTCCCGGCCCTTGAGTTCGGTGAGGGTGATCTCGAACGAGGCCCCGCGGCCGCGGGCCTCCTCCTGGGCGTACTCCTCGGGGAAGGTGCAGCTGATCGTGCGGGTCTCGCCGATGGCCTGACCCAGGATCCCCTCCACGAAACCGGGGATCATGCGGCCTTCCTCCAGCTCCACCTCCAGGGCCTCGCCGCTGCCACCGCTGATGGCTTCGCCGCTGTCAGCGAAGGTGCCGGTGAAATTGACCACCGCCACATCGCCGCTGGCGGCGGCGCGGCCCTCCAGGGGCACCAGGGTGGCCAGCTGCTTGCGGGACTGCTCGATCAGTTCATCCACCCGGGCCGGGTCATAGGCCACCGCCTCGGCTTCGGCCACCAGCCCTTTGGTGGCGCGCAGCGTCGGGGTGGGCTCCACATCGAGCTCGAGGGTGAGGGTGAGCTCCTCGCCGGGGTTGAAGCGCGCCAGCAGGGTGTCGAAGCCTTCGCTCAGCTCCGGACTGCCGAGGGCTTCGATTTTCTCCTGGGCCAGGGCGTCCCGCCAGACGCTGTCCACCAGCTCTTCGAGGGCGGTGGCGCGCACGCGCAGGGGGCCGATCTGCTGCAGCAGCACGGGGCGGGGCACCTTGCCCTTGCGGAAACCCGGCAGACGCACCGTGCGGCTGAGTTTCTCCACGGCCGCGTCATAGCTGGCCTGGCTGCGGCCGGCAGGGATGGCCACCTCCAGCGCCACCCGGCTGGCGGGCCTGGGGCTGGTTTTGACCTTCAAGGCGGTGCTCATGGACGCAGGGGATCGGCGGGGCAGCCTGTGATCCTAGAAAGCGGCCCTCTCGCCAAGGGACGCACGGCCACGTATTGTTGATCACAGTCAACTTGAAGTTCTACGCCGGGCCGGCATCTCCCCCAGCGACCTTCCCTGATTCCAGCTTTCACCACCTTTCGTCCGCTTCCGCCACCCCCCGACCCAATCCCAACCGCTCCACTCCGGCCATCCCATTCAGCTCTGCCTTCCTGGTGCTTCGGGCTGGTTTCGTCTTGATGTCGCTGTTTCACCCCGTTGTCCGTTACCGCTCACTCCCGATCCCTGCCTGAGCGCCCCCTCCGCGTCGTCGTGCTCGGCGCCACAGGAGCGGTGGGTCAGGAGTTGCTTGCCCTGCTGAGCGAGCGCCACTTTCCGGTGGCCGAGCTGATCCTGCTCGCTTCTCCCCGCTCCGCCGGCCAGACGGTCGAATGGAACGGTCAGACCCTCACGGTTCAGCCGGTGAGCGCCGCCGCCTTCGAGGGGATGGATCTGGTGCTGGCCTCCGCCGGCGGCTCGGTGTCGAAGCAGTGGGCTCCCCTGGCGGCCGCGGCCGGTGCCGTGGTGATCGACAACTCCAGCGCCTTCCGCCTCGATCCCGCCGTGCCCCTGGTGGTGCCGGAGGTGAACCCCGAGGCCGCTTTCGAGCACAGCGGCATCATCGCCAACCCCAACTGCACCACGATCCTGCTCACGTTGGCCCTGGCCCCTCTGGCTGCCCGCAGGCCGATCGAGCGGGTTGTGGTCAGCACCTATCAGTCCGCCAGCGGCGCCGGGGCCCGGGCGATGGAGGAGCTGCGGGAGCTCAGCCGCACCGTGCTCGAAGGGGGTGAACCGGTGAGCACGGTGCTGCCCCACTCCCTGGCCTTCAACCTCTTCCTGCACAACTCCCCTCTGCAGGCCAATGGCTACTGCGAGGAGGAACTGAAGATGCTCAACGAGACCCGCAAGATCATGGGCTTGCCCGATCTGCGTCTGTCGGCCACCTGTGTGCGGGTGCCGGTGCTGCGGGCCCATTCCGAGGCGGTGAACATCCAGTTCCGTGAGCCCTTCCCGGTGGAGGAGGCCCGCTCCCTGCTGGCGGTGGCGCCGGGGGTTGAGCTGATCGAGAACTTCGAGACCAACCGCTTCCCCATGCCCACCGACGTCACCGGCCGGGATCTGGTGGCGGTGGGTCGAATCCGCCAGGACCTCAGCGATCCCCATGCGCTCGAGCTGTGGCTCTGCGGCGATCAGATCCGCAAAGGCGCGGCCCTGAATGCGATCCAGATCGCCGAAGCGCTGCGTTCCCCCCCAGCGACCTCCTCAGCGCCCCCCCCAGCGCCCCTTGATGCGGCCACCGGCGCCGCAGCGATGACCGCAGGAGGTGTGGCTTGAGCCCATTGGCGGCCAGCCCCGTACCCTTCGGCCGGGTGCTCACGGCGATGGTGACCCCCTTCGCCACCGATGGCTCCGTCGATCTGGAGCTGGCGGCCCGGCTGGCGAGCCACCTCACCGCCCAAGGGTCCGATGGCCTGGTGGTCTGCGGCACCACCGGTGAATCGCCCACCCTCAGCTGGGACGAACAGCACCGCCTGTTCGCGGCGGTGAAGGGGGCTGTGGCCGCCGAGGTCAAGGTGCTGGCGGGAACCGGCAGCAACTGCACCGCCGAGGCGGTCGAGGCTGTGGCCCAGGCGGCTGAGCTGGGGGCCGATGGCGCCCTGGTGGTGGTGCCCTACTACAACAAGCCTCCCCAGGCGGGCCTGGCGGCCCACTTCCGGGCCATTGCCGAAGCGGCGCCCCAGCTGCCGCTGATGCTTTACAACATCCCCGGCCGCACCGGCTGCAGCCTGGCTCCCGAGACCACGGCCCTGCTGCTGGATCTGCCCAATGTGGTCAGCTTCAAGGCCGCCAGCGGCAGCACCGAGGAGGTCAGCCTGCTGCGTCAGCACTGCGGCAGCCGCCTGGCGATCTACTGCGGCGACGACGCCCTCACCCTGCCCATGCTGGCCGTGGGCGCCGTGGGCGTTGTGAGCGTGGCCAGCCATCTGGTGGGGCCCCAGATCCATCAGCTGGTGAGCGCCTTCCTGGCCGGCGACCACACCACCGCCCTGGCCCTGCACGATCAATTGCTGCCCCTGACCCGGGCCCTGTTCAGCACCACCAACCCGATCCCGGTGAAGGCGGCGCTCGAGCTGTTGGGCTGGCCCGTGGGTGCCCCTCGCCTACCGCTGGTTTCCGCTGAAAGCGATGTGCGTGACCGACTGACCACCGCCCTGGCTGCCCTGCGTCCTACCTGACGCCAAGGCTTCGCACCGCGCGCTTCGCTCCAGCTTCAGCAACAGATTTCCCCTCACTTCTCACCCGGAACCCTCCGGATCTCTCCACGATGACAGTCAGCAACAACGGCAAAACCAACGGTTCCCCCAAGCAACCCGGTCTGCGGGTGATTCCCCTTGGCGGTCTCCATGAGATCGGCAAGAACACCTGTGTGTTCGAGTACGGCGACGACCTGATGCTGGTGGATGCCGGCCTGGCGTTCCCCAGCGACGGCATGCACGGCGTCAATGTGGTGCTGCCCGACACCAGCTACCTGCGCGAGAACCAGAAGCGCATCCGGGGCATGATCGTGACCCACGGCCACGAAGATCACATCGGTGGCATCCCCCACCACCTCAAGAACTTCAACATCCCCGTCATCTATGGCCCGCGGCTGGCGATGTCGATGCTGCAGGGGAAGATGGAGGAAGCGGCCGTCACCGATCGCACCATCATCCAGACCGTGAGCCCGCGGGATGTGGTGCAGGTGGGGCAGCATTTCAAGGTGGAGTTCATCCGCAACACCCACTCGATCGCCGACAGCTTCTCCCTGGCGATCACCACCCCCGCCGGGGTGGTGGTGTTCACCGGTGACTTCAAGTTCGACCACACCCCGGTGGATGGCGAATATTTCGACATCCAGCGCATGGCCCACTACGGCGAGCAGGGGGTGCTCTGCCTGTTCAGCGATTCCACCAACGCCGAACTGCCGGGCTTCACGCCCCCCGAGCGGGCCGTGTTCCCGAACCTCGATCGCCACATCGGCGCCGCCGAAGGTCGGGTGATCGTCACCACCTTCGCCAGTTCGGTGCACCGGGTCTCGATGATCCTGGAGCTGGCGCTCAAGCATGGCCGCAAGGTGGGCCTGCTGGGCCGCTCGATGCTCAACGTGATCGCCAAGGCGCGAGAGTTGGGCTACATCCGCTGCCCCGACGAGCTGTTCGTGCCGATCAAGCAGATCCGTGATCTGCCCGACCGCGAGACCCTGCTGCTGATGACCGGCAGCCAGGGCGAGCCGCTGGCCGCCCTGAGCCGCATTTCCCGCGGTGAGCACCCCCAGGTGCAGGCGAAGAGCACCGACACGATCATTTTTTCGGCCAGCCCGATCCCCGGCAACACCATCTGTGTGGTGAACACCATCGACCGGCTGATGATGCTCGGAGCCAAGGTGGTCTACGGCAAGGGCGAGGGCATCCACGTCTCCGGCCACGGCTGCCAGGAGGATCACAAGCTGATGTTGGCGCTCACCCGGCCGAAGTTCTTCGTGCCGGTGCACGGTGAGCACCGCATGCTCATCGCCCACTCCAAGACCGCCCAGTCGATGGGTGTGCCGGCCGACAACATCCTGATCATCGACAACGGCGACGTGGTCGAGCTCACCCCCGACTCGATCCACAAGGGCGATCCGGTCAAGGCGGGCATCGAGCTGCTCGATGCCTCCCGCAACGGCATCGTCGATGCCCGGGTGCTCAAGGAACGCCAGCAGTTGGCGGAAGATGGCGTGATCACCCTGTTGGCTGTGATCAGCACCGACGGCGTGATGGCGGCCCCGCCCCGGGTCAACCTGCGGGGGGTGGTCACCACGGCCGATGCGCGCAAGTTGTCGCTCTGGGCCGAGCGGGAGATCACCTGGGTGCTGGAGAACCGCTGGAATCAGCTGGCCCGCAACACCGGCGGCAAAGCCCCCGAGGTCGATTGGGTGGGCGTGCAGCGGGAAATTGAGGTGGGACTGCAGCGGCGCCTGCGCCGGGAGCTCCAGGTGGAGCCCCTGATCATCGCCCTGGTGCAGCCCGCCCCCGGGGGCACACCGGCCTACAAGGGTCGCGCCGAGGCCGAACCCGACAGCCGTCCGGCTCCCCGGGGTGGTCGCTCCGGCGGCCGTGACCGTGATGGAGGCGTCCCCCGTCCCCAGCCCGTCCATGGGGCGCCCGTGCGCCAATTGGTGACCGCCGCCGCACCCACTGCTGCGGCATCCATCCCGTCGTCGGCCTCAGCCGTGCCGGCGCCGGTCGCCACTTCCGTGGGTCTGCCAACGGCGGCAGCCACCCCCGTGCGGGATCCGGAGCCGGAGATGCCCGCCAACCGCACCCGCCGCCGTCGCTCCACCGCCGCAGGCTGAGACCCAGGGAGCGAGGGGTGAGGGGGCCATCCCCTTCCCCCCTCTCTGGGGGGGATTCAGCGCAGGATCACCCGCAGCCGGCCCTTGGCCAGCTGGGCCAGTTCCTCGGCACTGAAGGAGGACGCCGCCGTCAGTGGCGGTTCGCTGGGGCTCGGGGCAGGCTCCTCAACCAACACCTTCGCCTCGATGATCCCCTCATCGGCGGCGCTCGGGGCCGCAGGAGCCTGCTTGAAGGGGTCAGCAAAATCCTGGGGACCGGTGGCGGTGGCAGGGGCCTGATCACTGGTCAACCAGGGCATCGCCGGCACGGTGGCTCCTACCGCCGGGGCGCCGGACGCGGCGGTCTCGAAGGGGGCCTCGCTGGCCTCAGGGACCGGTTTGGCCCGCTCACTGGCGCAGATTTCGAGCCCCTGCCGGGCCAGGTCGCGGTAGGTGGGTTCCTTGCTTGTTTCCACCACCTGGTCGTAATAGGTGGAGGCGGCGTCGTACTGCTTGAGCCCGTAGAGGTTGATGTGGCCGCTGAGCAACTGCAGGCGTGAATACTGCAGATCGTCCGCGTCCTCCGGGCGGTTGTTGAGCAGCGTTTCTGCCTGGGTGAGGGCTTCTCTGAACTGGCCCTGGCTGTAGGCCCGCTCCACGTCGATGTAGGACTCCTGAAAAGGTTTGGCCATCAGTTCTCGGGTTGATCGGGACGCGTTGCGGGCCGCCGTTCGGCCGGGGGCGGCTGGAGGCGGATCTCCATCCTGTCCCAGCTCAGCCGCCAGCCCCTGGGCAGGTCAAGGCTGCCGGGCCCAGCGCCAGGTTGCAAGCGGTGTTGCAGATCCTCCAGTTGTGGGGCCCCCAGCCCATGGCCGCTCTGGAGCCGCAGCCATTGGGCCAGCAGATGGCACTGACTGGCGCGCGCGAGCGCCGTCAGGCCGGGGCGCCGCAGCACCAGGGGGTCCACCCCAGGGTGCAGCGCCGCCAAGGCCAGGGGCAGCAGCTCCTCCAGGGGGTTCCCCTCCTGCTCCAGGCGCTCGGCCAGGGCGGCCAGGCGCCGGCCGGCGCCGGGGTGCAACGCCTCCAGCACCGGTACTACCTCGTGACGGATCCGGTTGCGGCCGTAGGTCAGCGCGGCGTTGCTGGGATCCACCCACACCGGCAAACCCTGCTCAGCGCAAAAGTGGCCGGTTTCAGCGCGGCTCATTCCCAGCAGCGGCCGCACCAGCAGGATCGGATCGAGCAGGGGCCGGCTGCGCCGAAGGCTGCTGAGGCCGCGCAGGTGGGCCCCCCGGGCCAGGTGCAGCAGCAAGGTTTCAGCCCGGTCGTCGGCGGTGTGACCGGTGAGCACCCGCTGGCAGCCCCGGGCGGCGGCCTGGCAGGCCAGGCGGTCGTAGCGCCAGCGGCGCGCCGCGGCCTCGCTGCAGGGGCCGGAATCGGCCCGCTCGATCAGCAACTCAAGTCCCGCCGTCGTCGCCCAGCGACGCAGGCCCTCGGCCTCGGGGGCCGAACCGGGATGCCAGCCGTGGTCCCCATGCCAGAGCAGCAGGGTCCAGCCGTGCAGGCGCCGAAGGTCCAGCAGCAGCCGGGTGAGGGTCATCGAATCCTGGCCGCCCGAGACCGCCAGCAGCAAGCGTTCTCCGGCCGGCAGCAACTCGGGTCGCCTCAGCAATTCCCTGTGCAGACGGCCGTGCAGGGGGCTCCAGGGACGGGAGTCCGGGGGTTCGGATGGGAGAATCGCCGTCATCTGCCTGCGTTGCCGATGTCCCGTCTCACCAGCCTGCCCACCGCCCTGCAGCGCGCGCTGGAGACGCGACAGCTGCTGAAGGTGATCGCCGGACTGACCAATTTTGACGCCGGATCTGTGCGGCGCATCGCCCGGGCCGCCGCCGCCGGTGGCGCGGACCTGCTGGACATCGCCTGCGACCCTGGGCTGGTGCGGACCGCCGCCGCGGCCTCTGGCCTGCCGATCTGCGTCTCGGCGGTCGATCCCGAGCTGTTCCCTGCCGCTGTCGCCGCCGGCGCGGCCCTGGTGGAGATCGGCAACTTCGATGCCTTCTACCCCGAGGGCCGCGTGTTCGGAGCACAGGAGGTTCTCGAGCTCGCCCGCCGCACCCGCTCCTTGCTGCCGCAGGTGGTGCTGTCAGTGACGGTGCCCCACGTGCTCAGCCTTGATCTCCAGGAGCAGCTGGCGATCGATCTGCAGGCGGCCGGCGCTGACCTGATCCAGACCGAGGGGGGCACCAGTGCTCGGCCCTTCAGCGCCGGAGTCCTCGGCCTGATCGAGAAGGCCGCCCCCACCCTGGCCGCCGCCCATGCCCTCAGCCGGGTGGTGGAGCTGCCGGTGCTCTGCGCCTCCGGCCTCTCGGCGGTGACCCTGCCGATGGCGATCGCGGCCGGGGCCTCCGGGGTGGGCGTGGGCTCGGCCGTCAACCGGCTGGGCGATGAGCTGGCCATGGTGGCCGTGGTGCGCTCCTTGAGGGAAGCCCTCAGCGGCGCCGTCGTGGCTCCGATCGGCGCCGTTTCGTAACGCCCTGTGGACCGGCCGTTGTTGGCTCCGGCTGGGGCTGCTTAGCCTCAAGGAAAATTACCTGTCGACCCATGGGTGCCTTCGTCTGGCTGTTGCAGTGGCCGATCCGGGCTGCGGTTCTGCTGCTGGTGGGCTGGTTGCCCCTGGGTGTTGAGCTCGAGAACTTCGGCACCGCCATGCTGTCGGCGGTGGTGATCGGTCTGCTGGGCACGCTGTTGATCTGGCCCCTGAAGTTGCTGCTGGCCCTGCCTTGGGCCCTCACCAGCCTCGGCGGCTTCGTGACCCCGATCAGCGCCCTCTACAACTGGGTGATCACGGTGGTGCTCTTCGGCCTGGCGGCCTGGCTGATTCCCGGGTTCCGGCTCAAGAACGGCCTGGTGAGTGCCATCCTCGGCGCCGTGGTCTACACCGTGGTCAGCGTCCTGATTCTCCGTTTCCTGGGACTTGAGGTGGGCTTTACCCGCGCCAGCGCCCTCGTCAGCGGCGCGGTGGCCTGAGCGAACCCCACAGAATGGGGGCATGGCCCGTTTCCAGCTCCAGGCCCCCTACATACCCCAGGGTGACCAGCCATCCGCCATCGCCGCCATGGTGCGGGCGGTGGATGCCGGTGAGCGCTACCAGACCCTGCTGGGCGCCACCGGCACCGGCAAGACCTTTTCGATCGCCAATGTGATCGCCCAGACCGGGCGTCCCACCCTGGTGCTGGCCCACAACAAGACCCTGGCGGCGCAGCTCTGCAACGAGTTGCGGGAGTTCTTCCCCGACAATGCCGTCGAATACTTCATCTCCTACTACGACTACTACCAGCCCGAGGCCTATGTGGCGGTCTCGGACACTTACATCGCCAAGACCGCCTCGATCAACGAGGAGATTGACATGCTGCGCCACTCGGCGACGCGTTCGCTGTTCGAGCGCAAGGACGTGATCGTGGTGGCCTCGATCAGTTGCATCTACGGCCTTGGAATCCCCTCGGAATACCTCAAGGCCGCCGTTCAGTTCCGGGTGGGCGAAACGCTCAACCTGCGCACCTCCCTGCGGGAACTGGTCAATAACCAATACAGCCGAAATGACACCGAGGTGGCACGCGGCCGTTTCCGGGTGCGCGGAGACGTGCTCGAGATCGGCCCGGCCTACGAAGATCGGCTGGTGCGCATCGAGCTGTTCGGCGATGAGGTGGAGGCGATCCGCTACGTGGATCCCACCACCGGCGAGATCCTGCAGAGCCTGGAGGCGGTGAACATCTACCCCGCCAAGCACTTCGTCACCCCCAAAGACCGGCTCGAGGGGGCGATCACCGCGATCCGGGCGGAGCTCCACCAGCGCCTGGATCAACTCAACAGTGTGGGCAAGTTGCTGGAGGCCCAGCGGCTGGAGCAGCGCACCACCTACGACCTGGAGATGCTCAAGGAGGTGGGCTACTGCAATGGCGTCGAGAACTACGCCCGCCATCTGGCTGGCCGCGATGCGGGCACCCCGCCCGAGTGCCTGATCGATTACTTCCCCGACGACTGGCTGCTGGTGGTGGACGAGAGCCACGTCACCTGCTCCCAGCTGCGGGCCATGTACAACGGCGACCAGAGCCGCAAGCAGGTGCTGATCGAGCACGGCTTCCGCCTGCCCTCGGCCGCCGACAACCGGCCGCTCAAGGATGAGGAGTTCTGGGCCAAGGCCCACCAGACGATCTTCGTCTCTGCCACCCCCGGGGCCCTGGAGCTGGAGCGCAGCCTCGGGCAGGTGGTGGAGCAGGTGATCCGCCCCACCGGGGTGCTTGATCCAATCGTGGAAGTTCGCCCCACCGAGGGCCAGGTGGACGATCTGCTCGGGGAGATTCGGCTGCGGGCCGACAAGGGGGAGCGCTGCTTGATCACCACCCTCACCAAGCGCATGGCCGAGGACCTCACCGATTACCTGGCCGAACATGGCGTGCGCGTTCGTTATCTGCACTCGGAGATCCACTCGATCGAGCGCATCGAGATCATCCAGGACCTGCGCAACGGTGTGTTCGATGCCCTGGTGGGGGTGAACCTGCTGCGGGAGGGCCTCGATCTGCCGGAGGTGTCGCTGGTGGCGATCCTCGATGCTGACAAGGAGGGCTTTCTGCGGGCGGAACGCTCCTTGATCCAGACCATCGGCCGGGCCGCACGCCACGTGGAGGGCAAGGCCTTGCTCTACGCCGAGAACCTCACCGATTCGATGGCCAAGGCGATCTCCGAAACCGAGCGGCGGCGGGCGATCCAGCACGCCTACAACCTGAAGCACGGCATCACCCCAACGCCTGCGGGCAAGCGCGCCGGTAACTCGATCCTTTCGTCGCTGGAGCTTTCGCGCCGCCTCAGCGACGATCAGTTGGAGCAGGCCACCGAGGAGGCCCTGCATGAGACGGTGCCGCTGGAGGCCCTGCCGGAACTGATCACCCAGCTGGAGGACAAGATGAAGGCCGCGGCCAAGAACCTGGAGTACGAAGAGGCGGCGGGCCTGCGCGACCGCATCAAGCAGCTGCGCATGAAGCTGGTGGGCAAGCACTGATCAGAGCTGAGCCACGGATCAGACCGGAGCAGCCGTGCCCTCGGCCCGGTGCACGGTGATTCCCCCCAGGCCGAAGCGGGCATGCACCGCCCGCAGGGCCCCCTCGCCATCTTTTTCGGCCACCACACAGCTGGTGCGGATTTCGCTGGTGGCGATCATCTCGATGTTGATCCCCGCGTCCGCCAGGGCACGGAACATGCGCGCCGCCGTGCCAGGGGTGCAGGGCATGCCCGCCCCCACGGCACTGACCCGGGCGATCGCCTGACCCTGCTCGAAGCGGGCGCCACTCCACTGGGCCAGCACCGGTGCCAGGGCGATTCGGGCGCGCTCCAGGTCGTCGCGGCGCAGGGTGAAGCTCATGTCGCGGCGGCGATCGTTGCCATCGCCGCGGGTGCGCTCCGACTGCACGATCGCATCGAGGCTGATGCCGGCATCGGCCAGGGCCCGGCAGACCTGTGCCGCCGTGCCGGGCCGGTCGGGCAACAGGCGAGTGGCCACCTGGGCCTGGTCGCGGTCGAGGGCCACCCCCCGCACCGCCGGATCCCCCAGGCCGCAGGGCGGGGGGTTGAGCTGGAGCTGGTGATCGGCCAGTTCGAAGGAGGCCGCCGCCGCCCGCAGGGCCTTGGTGGCCTGGTCTCCCTCCACCAGACAGCTCACCTTCACCTCGCTGGTGGCGATCATGCGCAGGTTGATGCCGCTGCGGGCCAGGGTGTCGAACAGCCGGGCCGCCACCCCGGGGCGGCCGAGGATCCCCGCCCCGGAGATGCTCAGCTTGGCGAGGCCCCCCTGGGCGGTGAGGGCGCAGTCGGCGGCCCCGGTGGCGTTCAGCAGCACCTGGCAGACCTCCCGGGCCCGTTCCAGCTGGGACGCGGCGAGGGTGAAGGCGATGTCGTTGGTGGCCCCCTCCTGGGTGGCCTGCACGATCAGGTCCACGTTGAGGCCGGCGCTTGAGAGCGCTTCGAACAGCCGCGCCGCCACCCCTGGTTCGTCGGGCACCAGGGAGAGGGCGATGACGGCCTGGTCCACCTCCAGTTGCGCCCCGTCCACCGGTTTGCCCAGCTCCAGGCCCTCGCTGCCGATCGACCGGCCCGGCCCACTGGTGAGCAGGGTGCCGGGGGCCTCGCTCCAGCTGGAGCGCACCACCAGGGGCACGCCGTAGTTGCGGGCGATCTCCACGGCCCGAGGATGCAGCACGGCGGCACCGAGGCTGGCCAGTTCCAGCATCTCGTCGCAGGTGACCGTCTCCATCAGCTGTGCGTCGCTGACCTTGCGCGGGTCGGTGGTGAGCACCCCGGGCACATCGGTGTAGATCTCGCAGGCGTCGGCCCCCAGCGCCGCCGCCAGGGCCACGGCCGAGGTGTCGGACCCCCCGCGGCCCAGGGTGGTGATTTCGGCGGTGCCGCCGCTGCCGCTGCTGGTGCCCTGGAAGCCGGCCACCACCACCACCTGGCCGTCATCGAGCAGCCGGCGCAGGCGGTCGGTGCGCACTTCAAGGATGCGGGCGCGGCCATGGGCCGATTCGGTGACGATGCCCACCTGGGCGCCCGTCATCGAGACCGCCGGCACGCCGAGGGCGTTGAGGGCCATGGCCAGCAGCGCGATCGACACCTGCTCCCCGGTGGCCAGGAGCATGTCCATTTCCCGCTGGGGGGGGTCATGGCTGATCGCACGGGCCAGGGCGGTGAGCTCGTCGGTGGTGTGGCCCATGGCCGAGACCACGATCACCAGCTCATGGCCCTGCTCACGGCTGTCAGCCACCCGGCGGGCCACCGCCTGGATGCGCTCGACGCTGCCCACGGAGGTGCCCCCGAATTTCTGAACCAGCAGGGCCATCGCTCGGTTGCGGGCAGTGAGGTGTGATTATCCGTCGGGGCCGGCGCCCGCCAGAAATCCATCTCGGAAGGCGTCGCGGGGTTCGCTTCCGCGCTTGAGGGCGGCCTCCACCTCCAGCAGCTGAGCCAGCAGGGCGAGGAAGCGCTCCGGCGGACGCCCGCGGATCTGCTTGCGCATCACGTAGACGCGCTTGGGGTTGCCGATGCCGGCGGCCTTGGCAATCACGGCCACGTCCTGTTCGCCGCTGCGCTCCAGCAGGCTCACCCAGAGCCAGCCGCGGATCTGGCTGCAGAGGGTGGCGACGATGCGCAAGGCGGGCTCATTGGCCTCCAGCAGGGCGTCGAGCAGGGCGATGGCGTCGCCGAGGCGACCCGCCAGCAGGGCGTCCCCCACCTGCAGGCTGGTGGTGGCATGGGCCCCCACCAGGGCGGCCACGGCCGCGGCGTCAATGGGCTGGTCGCCTTTGTAGAGCCCCAGTTTTTCCAGCTCGCTCGCCAGCCGGGCGCTGTCGCTGCCCACGGCTTCGGCCAGGGCTTCGGCGGCGCCGGCGGTGAGTTTGAGGCCCAGGGCCGCGGCGGTGCCCTTCACCAGCTCCAGCTGGCCGGCCCCATCCCAGACCGCCGGCAGGGGGAAGCTTTGTTCGGTGGCCACGGCCTTGAGGGCCTTGGTGGTGCGCAGGCGGGCATCGGGCTTGCCGGGGCTCACCAGCAGCAGGTGGCCGTTGGCGGGAATCAACTCCAGGGCGGCCTCCAGCTGGGCCGCCAGCTCGGCGGGGCAGGCGCTGCAGAAGGGGCTGCGCTGCAGCAGCACCACCCGATCACCGCCGCCGAGCGGGGGCGTGCGCGCTTCCGCCAGGGCCTGGGAGGCCTGGGCGGGGTCGTTGCCATCGAGCCGGGAGAGGTTGATGCTGGCCCAGGCGGGATCGATCACCTGGGCGATCAGGGCCTCCACGGCCCGGGTTCGGGCGGCTTCGTCGTCGCCCCAGTAGAGATGGACCGGCATGGGCGCGCCATGGATCACCCGATCTTCACCGAAAGCGTGCGGCGCATCCGCGACTGGCTCGGCGACACGGGCCTCGATCCGGTGCAGCAGGAGGTGCTCGAGCGCCTGGTGCACACCAGCGGCGACCTGGCCATCGCCGCCGACCTGCGCTTCGGGCACGGGGCCTGCGCTTCGGGCCTGCTGGCCCTGGCCGCCGGGGAGCTGATCCTCACCGACACCGCCATGGCCGCGGCGGCGGTGGCGCCGATGGCGGCGCGCACCTTTGCCAACCCCGTGCGCAGCGCCCTGGACTGGGCCCCGGCGCTGGCGCCTGAAGGGGGCACCCGGGCGGCCACCGGCATGGCCCTGGCCCTGGCGGAGCACCCGCGGGCGGTGGTGTTGATCGGCAGTGCCCCCACGGCCCTCGAGCGGCTGCTGGAGCTGGCCGCCGAGGCCGATTCACCTGTGCGGCCTGCCCTGGTGGTGGGGATGCCGGTGGGTTTCGTGGGGGTGGCCGAGAGCAAGCGCCACTTGGCCGAATCGCCCCTGGCGCAGATCCGGCTCGAGGGCAGCAAGGGGGGGGCGGCCCTGGCGGCGGCCACGGTGAATGCGTTGCTCAGGCGGGCCTGGCTGGGGCGCTGAGCGCCACATGGCTGTTGGCCTCGATGCGGCTCAGCACCTGGCGGGCCCGCAGCACCACCGAAGGGGGCACCCCAGCGAGGCGGGCGGCCTCGATGCCGTAGCTGCGGCTGGCTCCACCGGGCCGCACCTGGTGGAGGAACCTCAGCCGCTCGCCTGTTTCTTCCACCAACACCTGCACGTTGGCCACGTTGGGCAGCAGCTCGGCCAGCTCGTTGAGCTCGTGGTAGTGGGTGGCGAACACCGAGCGCGCCCTGATCCCCTCGGCCAGGTGTTCGGCCACCGCCCAGGCGATCGAGAGGCCATCGAAGGTGGCGGTGCCGCGGCCGATCTCATCGAGCAGCACCAGGGAGCGATCGGTTGCGTGGTGAAGGATGTTGGCGGTTTCGGCCATCTCGACCATGAAGGTGGACTGGCCCGTGGCCAGGTCATCGACGGCGCCGACGCGGGTGAAGATCCGATCGCAGATCCCCAGACGGGCGGAGCGGGCCGGAATCCAGCTGCCCACCTGGGCCAGCAGCTGCAGCAGGCCGATCTGGCGCAGGTAGCAGCTCTTGCCGCTGGCGTTGGGGCCCGTGAGCACCAGCAGATCGGGCTGTCCCTCCTCCCCTAGGTGAATGCCGTTGGCGGTGAAGGGCTCCTCCACCAGCATCTGCTCCACCACCGGATGGCGTCCGGCCTCGATCTGCAGGGTGCGGCTGTCCGTGAGCTCCGGGCAGCAGTAGCCGCCGGTGGCGGCCACCTCGGCCAGGGCGGCCAGGGCATCGAGGGCGGCCACCCGGCGGGCGGCGGCGCGGATCGGACCCGCCTGGGCGCCCACGCGCTGGCGCAACTCGGCGAACAGCTCGTATTCGCGCTGGGCGGCGCGGGCCTTGAGCTGCAGGATCGCCCCCTCGCGGGCCTTGAGGTCGGGGGTGACGAAGCGCTCCTCGTTGGCGAGGGTCTGGCGGCGGATCCAGTGCTCGGGCACGGCCAGGGCCTTGGCCCGGCTGACGGCGAGGAAGTAGCCGAAACTGCGGTGGAACTGCAGCCGCAGGCTGGCGATGCCACTCAGGCGCCGTTCCTGGCGCTCCTGGGCCTCCAGCCAGGCGTCCTGGTCATCGAGGCGGTTGCGCAGGCCATCGAGGCGCTCATCGACGCCGTCGTGGATCAGGCCGCCCTCGGTGAGGCCCATCGGGGGGGCATCGAGCAGGGTGTGGCGCACCAGGGCGGCCAGTGCCGCCAGCTCCGGCCGCGGCTCGTTCAGATCCCGCAGAGGGGCGCTGGAGGCCTCCTGCAGCAGGGCCGCCAGCCGCGGCAGCCGTTCGAGGCCATCGGCCAACGCCACCAGGTCGCGGGCGGAGGCGGAGCCGGCCCCCGCCCGGCCCGCCAGGCGCTCCAGGTCGCCCATGGGCCGCAACAGCCGGCGCAGGGCCAGGCGCAGGGAGCGCTGGGCCACCAGTTCGCTGACGCTCTCCTGGCGGGCGCGGATGCGCGTCAGCTCCACCAGGGGGGCCTCCAGCCAGCGCCGCAGCCGGCGGCCCCCCATGGCCGTGAGCGTTCGATCCAGCACCCAAAGCAGCGAGCCGTGAAACGCGCCGCCCATCTGGGTGCGGGTCAGCTCCAGGTTGCGGCGGGTCTGGGCATCCAGCACCAGCTCATCGCCGGCGGACCAGGTGCGGGGTAGCTCCAGGGGGATCGAGCTGCCCGGTTGGGTGTCATCGAGGTAGCGCACCAGGCCGCCGGCGGCCCGCAGCCCCAGGGGGGTCTCCCCCAGCCCCAATCCAGTGAGGCTAGCCAAGGCGAAGCGCTCCAGCAGGGTGCGGCGGGCCTCGGCGCTGGCGAAGGGGGTGGTGGGCAGGGGCGTGAGCCGCAGACCCTCAGGGCACCAGGGGGGGGGCGACGCTTCTCCCGGCCAGAGCAGTTCGGCCACCTCCAGCTGCAGCAGTTCCTGGTGCAGGCGGTCGGTGCCCTCCCGCTCGGTGACCCGGAACTCCCCCGTGCTCACATCGGTGACCGCCAGGCCCCAGCGGGGCCCCTCCAGCACCACCGCCGCCAGCCAGTTGTTGCGCCGGGCCGCCAGCAGGCCCTCTTCCAGCACCGTGCCGGGGGTGATCACCCGGGTGATGCCGCGCTTGAGCAGGCTGCCCTTGGCGGCCACCGCCTCCAGCTGATCGCAGAGGGCGATGCTGAGGCCGTGGCGCACCAGCTCAGCGCAGTAACGCTCGACGGCGTGGTGGGGGATCCCCGCCATCGGTACCCGGCCGAGGCGCTTGCCCGCCTCCTTGCCGGTGAGGGTGAGCTCCAGCAGGCGCGAGAGCAGCAGGGCGTCCTCGAAGAAGAATTCGAAGAAGTCCCCGAGGCGGTAGAGCAGCACCCGATCGGGGTGGGCGGCCTTGAGCTCCACGTAGTGGCGCAGCATCGGCGGGAGCGCCTCGGGGTCCACCAGGCCGTGGTGGTGCCAGCGGGGCAGGTCGGAGACGCCGGCGTTGTCGTCGCCGGGGCTGGTTTCGGTGGCGTCTGGTTCGCTCCTGGCCTGGCGCTTGCGGGGCCGGGCGGCCGCCTGGGCGATCAGGGCTGCGTCGTCGAGCTCGGTGGTGCCTGGATCTGCCTCATCCGGGGCCTCGGCCAAGGCCTCGGCAGCGCCGAACAGGCTGCCCTGCAGCGCCGGAGCGGCGATCAGCGACAGCTGTTCCTTGGCTTCCCCCGCCACGTTGTGCCCCTGCCAAGGGGGCGATCGTAGGTGGCTCAGCCGGGGGCTTTCGGCAGCCAGCGCACCCCGGCGATCCCCCGGAAATCGGCGTCCTGGGTGATCAAGAGAGCACCACAGGCCTTGGCGGTGGCGAGCATCAGGCTGTCCGCCATGGGCAGCTTGAGCTCCAGGCTGAGCTGGGCCCCGTGGAGGGCGATTTCGGGGCTCAAGGCCACCAGCTCAGAGCGCTGCATCAAGGCGATGGCCTGCAGGGCCGGGCCTTCCCCGTGCTCGCGCAGGACCCCTCCCGACAAGTTGTGAAGGATCGGCAGACGCCCTCAGAATCGGCCGAAACGCCGTGGGACAATCCATTTCCAGCCCGCACAGGCCCCCGAAGGACCCATGCAGATCCTCAACACCCTCACCGTTCTGGCCCTGGTGGTGCTGTCCTTCGCGTTGATCGTGGCTATTCCCGTGCTCTACGCCAGCAGCGATGACAGCGGCCGCTCCAACCGGCTGATTCTGCTGGGCGGAGGGGCTTGGGTGGCCCTCGTTCTGCTCAACTGGGGTATGAGCTTCTTCGTCATCTGACCCCTTGGCCATCTTTGAAGGACGGTTCACCGAGGTCAGCGGCCTGCGGATCGCCGTCGTGGTCGCCCGTTTCAATGATCTGGTCACCTCCCGGTTGCTGAGTGGCTGCCTGGATTGCCTCAGCCGTCACGGCATTGATGTGTCCGAAGGCAGCACGCAGCTGGATGTGGCCTGGGTGCCCGGCAGCTTCGAGATCCCTCTGATCGCCCAGCGCCTGGCCGCCAGCGGCCGCTACCAGGTGGTGATCACCCTGGGGGCCGTGATCCGCGGTGACACCCCCCATTTCGATGTGGTGGTGGCCGAGGCCAGCAAGGGGGTGGCGGCTGTCGCGCGCGAGACGGGAATCCCCGTGATCTTCGGGGTGCTGACCACCGACACCCTGCAGCAGGCCCTGGAGCGGGCGGGCATCAAGAGCAACCTGGGCTGGAGTTATGCGCTGCAGGCGCTGGAGATGGGGAGCTTGATGGCGGGGTTGCCGGGTTAGGGCATCCGCCAGACTTAGCCAGTCCAGGTTGAGCGCCCGGTATGGCTGATGAGGATGTTCGCTGGCTGCAACGGCTGGAGAATGACGGGCGTTCCTTGGCCACTCTGCGGCGGGTGGTTCTCTAAGGCTCAAGGGCGATGGGGCGCCATCGCTCAGGCTCGGATCTTGATCTCTGCCTGGAGGCGCCGTCCATGGACGTGGCCGATCTGTTGAGGCTGGGCGCCGAACTCGATAGCTCACCCATGGGGACGTGCTGGCCTGCTTGGCCTTCGTGGCGGAGCGGGAGAAACGCCTGATGACCTTGCAATCCAGCTATTTGAGGAAGTTGTGCATCTGTGCAAGTTCCCCAAAGCAACACTGAAAAGCTCCGGCAGGGCCCGACCGGTTCGCAGCGGATGCAATCGATTACCACGGTGCTGGCTGTTCCTGCTCCAGTTCCCAGAAGCTGTGGCGCCGACTCAGGCCCCACTGCCCGTAGCGGTGAATGGATTGATCAGCTCCACCCCAAAGCGGCTGAAGTCAGCCTCGTTCCGGGTGACCACGGTGAGCTTGTGAACCCTGGCGATGGCAGCGATCATCGCGTCCTCGTAGAGGGTGTCGGATTGCCGCTGCATGAGTCGGGCCCAGCAGCGAAAAGCCGCTCCATCCATCGGCAGGATGTTGTAGGTGCAGCTCACCTGAACGAGCCACTGTTCGATCTCGGTGGCCTTGGCGGGGTCCTGTTCGCGGGTGAGCTCGATGCCAGCCTGGATCTCGCCAAGGGTCACGCTGGCGAGGTGGAGGTCTGCATCGTCAACGCCCTGGAGCCAGGCGAGCACGGCGCCGTGGGGCCGCGGCTTACGCAGCTCCGAAACCACATTGGTGTCGAGCAGAAATACCACCGGTCTAAAGAGCCAGCAGGGATCGCCGGCGGGCCTTGCCCCGGGGCGGAACCAGCGCCTCGGTACGCGCGCCTGGGGTCAGCAACAGGTCTTTCAGGCTGGGCTGTGCGGCTGCCTGGAGACGGCGCCATTCGTCGATGGATACCAGCACAGCCGCTTCGCTGCCACGTTTCGATACCACCTGGGGCCCTTCACGTTGACACGTATCGAGCAGCTCACTGAAACGCGCTTTTGCGTGCTGGACCGGCCAGACCGTCATGGGGCACTCCGCATTCAGACTAGTTAGATGACTAGTCTAATCATTGCTGCCTTCTTGCGTCGGATCTTGGCCTGCGCCGGACCCATCCGCTTCATGGCCATGGATTGACAAATCAACCAATACCCAGCGCAATGCTGACCGGGCCATGCCCATGGGCCGCCAGAAACCAGAATGGATCCATAATGGTTGCATTGCTGCGAGATCGCTGGCTGCCATGGCCAAAACCATCACGCTCAAGAACCTGCCCGACCTGCTCCATGCCCGGCTGGCAGCAGCAGCCAAGCGGCATCGGCGCAGCCTCAACAACGAAGCCATCGTTTGCCTGGAAGCCGGCTTGGGCCATGGGCCCTTGGCTGTGGAGCAGCAGCTGGCGGAGATCCGCGCCTTGCGCAACAGCCTTGGCCAGCACAGCTTTGATCCGGCCGAGATCGATGCCTTCAAGCGCGAGGGGCGACCTTGATCGTCGTCGACACCAACGTGTTGGCCTATCTGCTGCTGCCGGGGCCCAAGACAACGTTGGCAGAAGCCCTGTTGCTCCATCAACCCTGTTGGGCAGCACCTCCGCTCTGGCGCAGCGAGTGGCGCAATGTGCTCACCACCTACCTGCGGCGTGACCTGCTGCAGCTCCCAGACGCTGTGGCGCTGATGGAACGCGCTGAGCTGCTTCTGGCTGGTCAGGACGAACCGGTGACCTCCGAGCAGGTATTGCAGCTGGCCATCAGCAGCCGCTGCAGTGCCTATGGCTGCGAGTTCGTTGCCGCTGCGCAGCAGCTGGGGGTGCCGCTGGTCACCGAGGACCGCGCCATTCTCGTGGCCTTTTCGGATGTGGCGAGGCCCCTGGATTTGTTCACCGCCTGAACCCACCTGCCGAGGGCGCGATCAGCGCCAGATGCAGGGCTTGACGCGAGACACGCATCGGCCGGCCAGAGGTTCAGACCGTTGTGATGCGACGGCCAAGCTGGTGGAAGTAGTCCGTCGACCAGATGGCCAGTGGGTGGGGGTCGGGAATGAAGCGTTCAATGTCCATGCGGGCATTGGCAACATCCAGGCGGGCGATGCGCTCATCCAGCAACGCCTGCAGCGTTGATGCCGTAAAGGGCTGATCCGCTGGCCAATGGCCGCTCTGGCGAGCCCGCTCAGCCAGGTGATCCAGATGCAGGGGGTTGCCTTGGCGCACATACCACTCCAGATCGAACCAGTCACGGCCTTTGATCCGCTGCTGCCACTGCCTGAACAACACCGCATGCATTTTGCCTGCGAATAAATCGGGCAGGCTGAAACATTTAACGTAAAAGGAATAGGGTTGCAGCAGGAGCTTCTCCTCGGTGCTGAATCCCAGGGGGGGTTCTGAGTCGACCTCAAGTTTGATCTTCAGCATTTTGGAGCTGCCGATTGCGAGCTGAACGATGGTGGTGGTTGTTTTCAAAAAGGCTGAATGGATTGCTGTTTGAGCCGTCTTGGTTTTTACCTTGATCTCAACATCAATTCCCAGGGCGGCAAATTCCTCCGTAAGTCCCCGCAGATAGGGCTGCAGGGAGAAGTTTGGATCTGGCTGTAGGAGCGAGAAATCCAGATCCTCAGAAAACCGCGGCAGCTGATGAAAGATGCGCAGGCAGGTGCCGCCGTAAAACGCGGCTTTGCCAAAGAAACCACGGCGATAGAGCCCCGCCAGAGCAAGCTCCTGCATCACCTCCCGCAACGCCTGGCTGCGCGCCGCATCGCTATCGAGGGGAACCCGCTGCAGCATCTGCTCAACCACCCTGTTCATGGTGCTGAGTTCATGGCGAGGGCTCCGTGGCCAGCTCCTGCTGCAGCGTTTCGATCACCTTGAGCAAGGTTCCCAGCTGCCTTCGCTTGTAGCCGGTGGCCAGGCACGCGCGGATGGCGGCGAGGTTGAGCAGTCCCAGCTGATCGGGATCCAGCCGCAGGTCCTCCAGCAGCCACTGCCGCATGGCCCCGCGGGACAACGGCGCCAACTGGCGGCTGAGCACCAGCCGATCACACAGTGCCTTGGCGGGGCTGGCGATCAGGAAGCTGAGCCCATCGGCTGCCTGGCCCAGTTCTTGGCCCACCGTGTAGTAGGGCAGTGGCAGGTGGTGGTAGGTGAAGCGCCCCAGAGCGTTGCTGAGCCTGCGGCTTGGCTTGGGGGTCACCGAGGTCACCTCCGCCACCCCCTCGGGAATCAGGCCATGCCAGGCCAGGGCAAAGTCGAGGGATACACAGGAGGGGCCGTAGAGATGATTGGCGATAAGGGGCAGGCAAGCCGGGCTGGTTCGCAGGGGCGCCCCCGCCAGGTAGAGCCCGCGTCGCAGCGGCTGCAGTGCCCCTTCCCGCAGCCATTCACTCACCTTGTCGTTGGGCTGCCGGTAACCGCTGAGTGCTTCATCGAGCACGTCCCGTGCCAGCGGCACAGCCCCGAAGCGCCGAAGCGGATGGTCCAGATTGTCTGTTTTTGACGGCATGATCGGATTTTATCCGATCATGCTGGTTCATTTCGTCAGAATCAGCGCTTAAAGCCGGCCCATCAGCGTGCTGCTGCCGTGATGGAGTGATCCCTCAGCGAACTCTTTGCAAATTCCGACTCTTTGGGAGCTCTGCTGCGCCCCATCCAACGGCGAGAGGTCGCAGCAACACGGCCGCCGCCACTTCGGCCCAGTCCTAAAAGTACACGTTGTACAGATTTTAGGACTCGGTCCAAGCCGGTGCCACGGCATCGATGTGGCCTGGGTGCCCTGCAGTGTTGAGATCCCTCTGATCGCCTAGGAGTTTGTTGCCAATTGAGCAGCGAACCCCTGGCCACAGCGGATCGACCCCTGAGCTGAATAGCTGAGACTCCGTCCTTCTGCTGTCCGGGCCCCATCGATGGGCCTCAGTCAGCCGCTGCTA